>DAIOEG010000122.1:0-7412 GCA_036746415.1 Phycisphaera sp.
AAGGCCCCAACTGTCATCCAGCTCAATGTCGTTGGGGAAACCCGCGTCGGTCAAGGCCTGCCATTCAGAGTCCTGCGGCATCAGGTAGCTGCCGAAGCCCGCGACGTACCACGCGCCGGCCGAGTGGGTCGAGTCGATGGGGTCGAAGTCGTACCACTCATCCTGAGCAGCGGCCTGGAACGAGCAGGCGACAGCAACGATGCCGGCGAACGTGTGACGCAGCCATGGGGTGATGTTCATGATGAGGGCCTCCGAAAAAGTGTGCGAGCCATTGCCGACAGGTGACGTTTGCAAGCGGGTCAGCATAAGCCGATCGCCCGGCAGTGGCAAGCGGTGTGTCATCCCGGGCGGGGCTTCACGGAGGGTGCCCTTGGCCGGGTGCGGGAAGGGTTGTCCGAGGGTACGATCAAGGAATGTGTGACGGACGATTGCTGGTCTTGTGTTCGGTCGTGTTGCTCTGTGTCGTCTCGGGTTGCCGGACGACGCCGACGTACATCAACATCCCGCACCAGTCGGGGGACGTGGCGTGGTCGGACCCGAACACGGGCACGGTGATCCAGTTGATGTCCACGTCGCTGTCGGCGGTGCTGGAGCGCGAGCCGATCAAGGGCGCGTTTGACGTGCTGTTACCCGAGGGCTCGACGACGCAGACGTATCAGCAGGTCGTGATGAACGTCGGCGGTGGCGCGGTGACGCCCGAGACGGTGCGTGAGGGCGAGCTGCTGGCGGTGCAGGTGATCGGGGTGCGGGTGCGATCCGACATGGCCGAGGTCGATGTGGTGCGTCCGAGCGCCAGCGGGCGTGAGGCGGCGACGGTGATGCTCAAGTGGTACTGGTCGCAGAACGGCGGGGAGTGGGGCGTGCAGCGTGTGCGTCCGTGGCGGATCTCTGCTGCAGAGCTGATCGAGCTGGAGCGAGGCGCGCGGGCCGCGGTACCCAAGCCGACAACGCCGCGTGGCAACACGCCCACCGGTGCTGTCTCCGAATAACGTTGCATCGTCGATGCGGTGGTGTGTGCGGTCTGGAACAGCCCCGGGCATGGAGGCCTTTGGATGCGATACCGACTCGGCGTGACGTGGAACCTTTTGTTGAGCGTGGGTGTGGGCTCCTGTCCAGTTGCGCTGGGTCAGGGGCATAGCGCCCCGCCGGGGGAGCCGTCGCCGATGATCGAGCCGATGGCGTCGCCTTCTGTGTTTGATGTGCAGGGCCGGGTGGGCCTGCCCGCGTCGAAAGTGGACCTGGACCCTTCGGTGGTCGGGCCGATGCCCGGCGAGCCGACGCCGTCGCTCCGGCGGGAGGGCGACTTCATCATCGACCGAGCCGGCCAAGTGCGACAGGACGCGGTCGCGGGTCTGTGGCTCATCGACTTCAACACGGCGCCGCCGGGCGAAGCGGACGCAACAGGTTTCGAGCCCCTGCCCACGATGGTGATCCAGCCGTCGCAACGGCTCACCACGCTTCAGCAAATCATCGAGCTCTCCGCCGGCCGGGCCCAGGTCCGCGTGAGCGGCCAGGTCCACGTCTACCGTGGCACGAACTACCTGCTGCTCACCGCCATCGGCGGGCTCGCCTCACCCGCCAGCGAGACGCCCGACACCGGCCAGCCCAGCACCGCTCAACCGCCGGTCGACACCGCACCACCGCTCGCCGGGCCCGCGCCGGCTTCGCCATTAGACTTGCTCGCATCGATGTCCAGCGACCGCAAGGCCGGCGATGACGCCAATCTCGCCGGAGCCATGGACATCGGCGGGGCGGGCTTCGTCTCCACCGGCGGTGGTGGTCAGGGCGCTCCATCGCCCGCCGACGCTGGGTCCGCCGCCGAGCCGCAAGCACCGCTGCAACACGAAGGCGACCTCATCATCCAACGCGCCGGACGGGTCGTGCGGTCCGAGGATGGCAACGCGGTCCTTTTCGCCTTCGAAGCCGACGGAACACAGCAGAGCGAGCCGCCGATGATGCTCATGCCCTGTCGCCTGCGAGCCACCCTCGAAGACATCGTGACCGAGCAGGGCGACAGCGTCGCCTTTATCCTCTCGGGCCGGGTGTATGCGTACGGCGGGAACAACTTCCTGCTGCCCACCACGATGCGCATCCGCACGTCGGACACCAACATCCTGCGCTGATCGCACGTTGACATCACTCACGCCTCGGAGGCGTGGATGAACTGGCGGTAGAGCTGCGCGTACGCGCCGCCGGTGGCGAGCAACGCGTTGTGTGTGCCTTGCTCGATCAGTCGGCCGTGATCCAGCACGAGCACGCAGTCGGCGTGTCGGATCGTGCTCAAGCGGTGCGCAACGACAAAGCTCGTCCGCCCCGCGAGCAGCACGGACAGCGCCTTTTGGATCCGCGCCTCGGTCATCGTGTCCACGCTGCTGGTCGCCTCGTCGAGGATCAGGATCGCCGGGTCCGCCAGCAACGCACGGCAGAAGCATACGAGTTGGCGCTGGCCCAGCGACAACGCCGTGCCCTTCTCGCCCACGCGCGTGTTCAGCCCCTCGGGCAGCGCTTCGAGGATGTCGATGCAGTCGAGATGTTTTGCGACCTCGTACACGTCGGCATCGGTCGCGTCGGGCCGGCCAACGCGGATGTTTTCGAGCACGCTGCCAGTGAACAGGAAGTTCTGTTGCAGCACGATGCCCAGGCGTCGCATGAGCGCATCGCTCTGGAGCTTTCGGATGGGGATGCCGTCGATCGTGAGGGTGCCCGCGGTGGGCGCGTAGAACTTGGAGATGAGTTTGATGATGGTGGACTTCCCCGAGCCGGTGTGGCCGACCAGCGCGATGGTCTGCCCCGCGTGTGCGGTGAACGAGACCTCGTGGAGGACCTGCCGCTTGGGGTCGTAGCCGAAGCAGACGCGATCGAACACGACCTCGCCGCGCAGTGTGGCCGGGTCGATGGCGTCTGGGTCGTCCAGCTGTTCGGGCTGCGTGTCCAGCAGCGTGAAGACGCGCTCTGCGCCGGCCATCGCGGTCAGCGCGGTGTTGTACTGCTGGGCGAGCAGGCGGATAGGCCCGAAGAACTGCGGCACCATGAACAGGAAGACGACCAGCGCGTCGTAGTTGGCCTCGCTGCCGGAGTCGCCTGCGAAGAAGCCGCTGTGCAGGACCTGCCAGCTCCCCAGCACCAGTAGCACGCTGATGAAGAACTGGCTGTTGAGTTCCATGAGCGGGATGTGGATACCCGCGAGGTTGGCGATGCGGATGTTGTAGTTGCTGTGGTCTTCGATGAGCTCGCGGAACAGCCGGGCGTTGACGTCCTGGCGGACGAAGCCCTGCGTGACGCGGATGCCGTTGACGCTCTCGGCCAGCGTCGCCGTGACACGGCTGAAGCTCTCCTGCACGTCCCGCCACGCCTGCCCGATCCGCTTGCCAAACCAGTGGTTGATCCACCAAAGCAGCGGGCTCATCGCCAGCACCATGCAGAACAGCGGGAAGTCGTACCACGCCATGACCGACGCGGCGACCAGCATCGCCAGCGCGTTCACCATCGTGATGAAGAGCGCATCCTGGATCCCCATGCGGATCGCTTCCGCGTCGCTGGTCACCCGGCTGATGATCCGCCCCAGCTTCGTGCGGTCGTAGAACCGCATGCTCATCCGCTGCAGCTGCGCAAAGATGTCGCGACGTAGGTCCTGCACCACGCGCTCGCCAAGCTCCAGCGCCAGACGCATCCGGAAGTGAAACGTCACGTACGTCACGATTGCCAACAACAGAAACCCCGTGGTCCCCATCCAAAGCCCTTGCCAGTCCCGGCCGGCGATCGGCCCGTTGATGATCGCCGCGATCGCCCACGCCATCGCCGGCGTCTGGATCGACCGCAACACCACACACACCAGCAACCAACCACGCAGAAGACGGTGCGGCGCGGTGTACCCCCACAGCCGGCGGAACAGCCCCCAGTCCAGAGGACGTTGCTTGGCCTCGCTGTCGTCGCGCTGGACCTGCGTGAGTGTGGTTGCTTGCGGGAGTGCGGGCATGGGGGAGTGGGGATTGGGTGTTGGGGAGTTGTCGGACACGTGAGTCAAACGTCAAAGGTCGAAGGTCTAAAAGTCGAAAGTCGTGAAGCAACGAAAACACAATTGGATGTTGGTGTTCGCTGTCATGGTTCCCTGATCCCTCACTTCAAACCACTCCCCACTCCCCACTCCCCCGCATCACGCATCGACCTCGATGCCCAGGAGCCGCTTGCTCTCATCATCAGCGCTCTGCACGAGCGCGGCCTCACGGTAATGGCCTTGTGTCTCCATGAGTTGCTCGTGCGTGCCGACCTGCACGACTCGGCCGTGGTCGAGCACGATGACCAGGTCGGCCCGTCGCAGCGTGCTGAGTCGGTGCGCGACGACGAAGGTGGTGCGGTCGCTCATGGCAGCAGCCATGGCTTCGAGGATCTCGTGCTCGGTCTCGGGGTCGATGGCGGCCGTGGGGTCGTCCATGAGCAGGATGGGCGGGTCGAGCAGCAGGGCCCGAGCGATGGCGAGTCGTTGCCGTTGCCCGCCGGAGAGGTTGCTACCGCTCTCCATAAGGATGCTGTCGTAGCCGTCCTTGAGTTCGGTGGTGATGAACTGGTGGGCACAGGCGATTTGCGCAGCGCGTTGGACCTGTGCGCGGGTGGCGGTGGGGTGTCCGAAGGCGATGTTCTGTGCGACGGTGGTGCTGAAGAGGAAGCTCTCTTGAAACACCAGCCCGATGTTGCGTCGCAGGTCGTCCAGGTCGTAGCTGCGCAGGTCGTGGCCGTCGAGCGTGATGCGTCCGTTGTCGGGGTCGTAGAAGCGGGGGATGAGCGACAACAGCGTGCTCTTGCCCGACCCGGTCGCGCCCAGGATGGCGACGACCTGCCCGGGCTGCACCTCGAAGCTGACGTTGAACAGCGCGCGCGTGCCATCGGCGTACCCAAAGCCGATGTCTTCGAAACACAGGTGCCCTTTCGCTCTGCCCAGCGGCGCGGCGTCGGTGGGGCTCTCGATCTCCAGCGGCGCATCAATCACCTCGAACACGCGCGCTGCACCCGTGAGCGACTGCTGCACGGAGTTGGCGATCTGTGCGATGTTGCCGACCTGTGCGCTGAACTGCTGCAGCAAACCCGAGAACACGATGAGGTCGCCCAGCGAGAAGCTCTCGTCGGTCATGTAGATGTGCCCGCCGTAGAGCATGAGGACGATCAGGTTGAGGTTGGGCACAAAGCCGATGAGCGGGACGAAGATGGAGACCCGCCAAAAGATCCAGCCCTTGTGGTCAGCAACAGCCCGGTTGGCCAACGCGAACTTCTCGACCTCCTGAGACTGTCGCGCAAACCCCTTCACCACGTGCACACCCTGCGCGTTCTCTGACAAGACGCGGACGGCGCTGTCGAACAGCTCGCGGTTGATCTTGTACGCCGGCTTCACCAATCGGCTGAACCACGTCGTGAGCAGCCACAGCAGCGGCGTTGTCGCCAGGCACGCCACGCTCAAAAGTGGGTGAATGCTCACCATGTACGCCGCGTAAAACGCAAGCGAGATCACCAGCATCAGCACCGGGATCATCACCGAGTCGGCGAACATGCGCACGGCCTGCACGTCGCCCGTCACGCGGTTGATGATCGAACCCGAGTCGTTGGCGTCAAAGAACCGGAAGCTCAGCCGTTGCAGCTTGTCATACACGCTGGCCCGCAGGTCGACCACCAGATCGTTGGACAACAGCGCGTTGCGCACCGTGGACCAGCGATCAAAGATGAACCGCAGCGCCGCGATGGCGAAGATCATGCCGCTCACCAGCATGGCCTGCTGAAACGCCGACCACTCAAGCGGCGGCTCGTACCCCATCGGCCACTGCGGCGGCCGCTTGCTCTGCGGGTCAAAGCCGTACCCGATCACGTCCACCGCAAGGCCCAGAAACCCCAGACCCGCCAGCGACAACGTGAGCAGCACGAGCTGCAGGGCGATGACGATAACCACCTGCTTGCGGTACGCCCAAGTCAGCCCAAGCAACCGCTGCACAAGACACCAGTTGGAGGCGTCTGCGCCGACACCGCCAGCGGGCCTGTGCTTGGCGGCTTGCATGTCAGGGGTCGATCGGGCGGACACTACAACTGTTCCGGGGGCCTCGGCGGTCGGCCGGGGCGTTGGCGGGTGGGACTGGACCAGCCAAAGCACTTTACATGTAGCAGGTCAGCACGGCACGGACCCGTCCCGTACACAGTTGGCTGGATCGGGCCGATGCGCGTAAATTACGCCGCATGAAGCAGGACACCCTTGAGAAGCGATCGACCGCGCAGCTCGCCGTATGCGTTTACTGCGGCAGCAGCGACAGCGTGGACCCCGCGTTTATGTCGCTGGGAGCCGCCGTGGGTGTTGGGCTTGCGCGGCGTGGCCACACGCTGGTGTACGGCGGCGGGGGCAGCGGCCTCATGGGCGCGGTCGCGCGTGGCGTGCACGAAGGAAGTGGCCGAGTCGTCGGCGTGATCCCACGCGCGATGGCAGACGCCGAGGCCGCGTACTTCGCCGCCGATGAGCTGATCTTCACCGACACGATGCGGCAGCGCAAGCACGAGATGGACGCACGGGCCGACGCGTTCCTCGTCCTGCCCGGCGGGTTCGGCACGCTCGAAGAACTCTCCGAGGTCGTCACTCACCGGTACCTGAAGTTCCACCACAAGCCCATCGTCATCCTCGATCATCAGGGTTTTTACGAGCCGTTGCTCGCGCTGTTCGACCACTTCATCGCGCATGGATTCGCCGGGCCGGGCTATCGGTCGATGTGGTCCGTCGTCCACAGCACCGATGAAGCACTTGACGCGTTGTCAACTGTTGTGTTAACCCATCGCGGCTAAACAAGAACGGCCCGGGTCACGCGTGATGCATGACCCGGGCCGCTGGCAGGGAAGGCGTGGCGTATCAGACGTCGATCAGCGCCGACGACGCAGCAGCAAGGCCGAGAGCCCGAGGACCGAGAGCGACGCCGGCTCGGGCACCACGCTCAGCCGGATCGACTCCAGTTGCGTGGTGTTCAACGCCTGGCCGTAGATCCCGATGTTGTCCAGGAGCCCGGTGAAGGTGCTGAAGAAGATGGATGAGCCGCCCGACGACGCGCCGATCACGAGCGGCTGGTTCTCCTGGCGGACCCGGCCCTGTGCGTAGCGGACCGTGTCGACGAGCGTGATCTGTTGGTTGATGAGGCCTTTGTAGAAGCGGGCATTGGTGCCGTCGTAGCTGACGGCAAAGTTGACCCACTCGCCCACCTCGCTGTAAGTGCCCGCTCTTGATTCAACGCCCGCCCCCTCATTGACGCGCAGCCGAAGTGCGCCAGCATCCGCGACAGCGGCCCCGGTGAGGCCGAAGCCGCCTTGCGAGCTGGAGGACGTCTGGAAGTCGATGTTCTCGATGAGCGCCGATTGCCGACCGATGCGCTCCGCGCCGGGCGAGAGGCGGCACCAGC
>DAIOEG010000123.1:0-7406 GCA_036746415.1 Phycisphaera sp.
TCAGCAGACGCTCGGCTTGCTCATCGTTGCGCTGGGCCTCGAAGTTCTCGGCGAGGACGATCTTGGCGAGCCGGCTCTGCGGGAGGTTGGCGAGCAGGCGTCGTGCGACCCACGTGTAGTTCTGCGTGAGCTGGCCGTGGCGCTCGTAGAGCTCCATGAGCGCGGCGTAGAGCGGCTCTTCATTGGGCGACGCGGTGAGCGCATCGAGCAGGCCACGCTCGGCGTCGTTGACGCGGTCGAGCGCCTCGAGGACGCGGGCACGTTCGACAATGAGGCGGTGCTGGCGTGGGCGTTTCTCGATGAGCTGGTCCATCATGACCAGCGCCTCGTCGCGTCGGCCGAGCTGAGCCAACAGGATGGAGCGAAGCTCCGCAACGCCAGCCGCCTCGGGGTCGGGCGCTTGCGCGAGGAGTGTTTCCGCCTCGGCGAGCTTGCCATCGACGGCGAGTTGGCGTGACAGCTCAACGCGTGCGGCGGCAAGTGAGGGGCCTTGTGCAAGCGAGTCTCGCAGGAGCGCGGCGGACGCGTCGGGTTGGCCAGCGGCGCTTAGCAGAAGCGCTTGCAGCAGGCGGACGGGGGGTCGGCCTTGTGTTGTTGCATCCAGCGCATCAAACGCTGGGAGGATCGACGCGGCGTCGCCCTTGCGCCCCGCGAGCAGCGCGGCGACGCGGCGGGAGGTGTCGTTGGGGTCGCGGTCGATGGCGTCGGCGGAGCGGCGGATCGCGGACGCCGGGCCGGTGTCTTTCAGGAGCGGGTCGTTGAGTTCGATCGCGACGAGTTTGTCGAGGACGACGTGCGCGTCGGGCTGTTCCTGGAGGTGTTGTGCGAGGAGCTCGACGGCCGCCAGCGTGGGCAGTGCGGCGGCGAGGGAGAGGACCATGGCTTCGCTGGGCTTGTCTTGCTGTTCGTAGATCTCTCGGAGCTGTGCGACGAGTGTTTGCGGCGGCACGCCGTTGCGCGTGGCGTATTGGACAAGCGCGATAGAGCGTGGGTCGTTGCCGGCGGCGGTGACTTGTGTGGTGACGCGCTGCGTGGCGTCGTCGACTCGGCCCAGGCGCAGGAGGGTGTAGAGCACGCGGGCCGTGAGTCCCGGGTCGGAGATGCCCAGCTTCTGGACGGCTTCGTAGCGTTGTAGCGCGAGCTGTGGCTGATCGAGCCGGTGGTAGAGGTCGCCCAGGTCGATGAGCAGGCCGGTCTGGCGTCGGTCGATGAAGAGCAGCTCGTTGGAGGGTGAGCCGCCGCGCAGGGCGGTGCGTGGGACGCTTTGGTATCGGCGGTACTGCTCGAGCGCGGCGCTGTCGAAGCCGGCGCGTTGCAGGGCGGTGGCGAGGTAGAAGGCGATGACGGCCTGGGTCGCGGGGTCGGCCTGCGCATCAGGGATCGCTTCGTGCTGCTGCTGCGCGGCGTGCAGCGCGGCGATGGCTTCCTCGGGCTTGCCGGTGTCCAGCGCGTAGCGGCCCACGAGCAGCAGCGATTGGAGGTCGGGCTCGATGAGCAGGGCTTGTTCGACGGCCTTGGCGGCGGCATTGGCGTTGCCCAGCGACAGCCAGGTCTGCGCGAGCAGGCGGTGCAGCTCGGCGAAGCCCGGCGCGAGCTTGGCAGCTGCTTCGAGCTTCTGCGTCGCCTCGGCGGGCTTGTTGCTCTTGAGGTCCAGGAGCGCAAAGGCGTAGAGCTTCTGCGCGGTGACGGGCGGCTCTTTGTGTGGCGTATCGTCGGCGTTGGCGGGCGGCGTGTTGCTTGGCTTGAGGTACGCGGGCACAGGCACGGCGGCGACGGCTTCACGCAGCGAGCGCTGCGCTTTGATGAGCGCTTCGCCGGTGCGCGGCGTGAGCTGCTGGGCATCGACACCGGGGGGCACGGCCACGTCTTGGGGCGCGGGCGGCGTGTGCGCTTGCGCGTCTGTCAGGAGCGCGCTGCGCGGCGTTTGGCTGTGTGTCGGGTCGGTCTGACAGGCGGGCAGCCCGGCGACCGCGAGCAGCGCGAGCAGCAGGGCCGAGGTGGAGCGATGCGGCGCGGCGTGAGGCGTGCGGAGAAGGGCGTGTAGGGGCGTATGGGCCATTACCGCAGTGTATGCGGGTGTGTGGGTCAGCCGTAGGCGGCCTGGATGCGTCGGATGACGCTGAGCAGGTCGTTGATGCTGCGTCGTACCTTGTCGGCGTCGCGTGGTTTGGCGTCGAGCAGTTCGCTGGCGATGCGAGCGGAGTCGGTGAGCTTTGGGAAGCCGTGCGAGCCGCCCGCGCCTTTGAGGTTGTTGCAGAGTTTGACGAGCTGGTTGAAGTCGCTGTCGGCCATGGCGGAGCGGACCTTGGCGACATACACGGCCAGCGAGGACACAAAGTCCGCGATGAGCGGCTCCATCTCCGCGTCACCCGCGAGTTGGCTGACCAGGGGCCGATCGTCCGACTCCTGCTCCAGCGACAGCGCCGCTTCCACGTGCTTACGCAGCTCATCGGGGTCGAACGGCTTGGCGAGCACAGCGGTTGCGCCCGCCCTGTTCGCCCGATCGATGAAGCCGTCGTGGTCCGCGTGTGCCGAGATCGACACGATGGGCGCGATGACGCCCTGCCCGCGCAAATGCTCAATCAGCTCGACGCCGTCTTCCTCGCCCAGCTGCCCATCGATGATGAAGATGTCGAACGTGTCGTGCGTGATCATCTCCAGTGTTTCCTGCACGTCGCCGGCCTCTTCGACCGCCAGCTGCATCCGCTGCAGCCACAGCTTGAATAGCCGACGGTCCGCCGGCAGGTCATCGACCACCAGCACCTTTCCCCGGCAGCCCGGCTGCAGGTCGTCGTCGTTCAGGCCGTCCTCGGTCATCTCCGCCAGGTGACGCTCGCTCTGCTCGGACGTGAGCCGGATGAACTGGTTCAAGTCGATCGTCTCATCGAATACGACGCTGACCTCGTGCACGATGCCCTGCACGTGTCGGCAACGGCGGATCACGCCCTTGAGCACGCACCACTTGCCGTTGAGCATCGGGATCGTCGCCTCGCAGCGCGAGTCGGGATAGATGAACCGCCCGTGCACAAACGCGAGGCCCTTTCGGCTGAGGTTCCGAGGCACCACCGTGCAACAGGTCTTCTGGCCTTCCTTGCTCGTGATCGTCACCAGCACCTTGCGCCCGAAGTAGTTCACACGCAGGCCACGGCGCTCATCATTGCCCGCCGGACGCTTGGCCTGGTGCTCGACGTAGTCGATGAGCTTCTGCTTGTCGGCGGCGCTCAGACGCAGCGTCTCGATCGGGTTCAGACCATGATTCGACATCTCGGCCTCGCTTGGGGTCGTTCGGATGCCTCAAACATCCATGCTTTTCATCGGACATCCAAACCCACGCCTCAAGCGCATCTGCGGTGAGTGCCCCCATCACGAGAATTACGTCATGCCCGCCCCTTTCTCCAACCAAATGACCGATAATGCACGAATGAACGCACATGATCTGCTCCAACAACACGCCCAATCGCAGCGTGCCGTCAACAGTCCGGCCATCTCGCATCTCACCGACGACTCGCGCTCCGCTCGCCCCGGCTCACTCCTCGTCGTGCGAGGCCCGTGGTCGCCGCGCTGCGCGACATACGTGCAGCACGCGGTCAGCGCCGGCGTGCTCGCCGTGCTCACACAACCCGATGCACCTGCCACGAGCATCGCCAGCCACCTCGCGTGGTACACCGCGCCGCGTGTCGATCAAGCGCTCGCCGGCGAGATTGCCGACCGCTTCTACGACCACCCCGCACGCAAGCTCAAGCTCATCGGTATCACCGGGACCAACGGCAAGACCACGATCGCGCTCATCACGCAACACCTGCTCCAGCAAGCCGGCATCAAGACCGGGCTGCTCGGCACGATCCACACCGATACCGGCGATGTGCTTGGCCCGACGCCCGCACACCTGACCACGCCCGGCTCGATCGAGCTGCGCGAGCTTTTTCACGCGATGACGCTCAACGGCTGCACCGCCTGCGCGATGGAAGTCAGCAGCCACGCACTGCATCAGGGTCGGACCGCGGGCCTCACCTTCGACGCGGCCGTCTTCACCAACCTCACGCAAGACCACCTCGACTACCACCACACGATGGACGCGTATGCGCAGGCCAAGGCGATCTTGTTTTCACAGCTGGGTGACACCGGTTACGCGATCCTGAACGCGGATGATGAGCACGCAGCGGTGATGGCAACGCATGCCTCGTCGGGCCGGGTGCTTTGGACGACGTTGAGCGACCGCGTGTTCGATGCGTCGCAGAGCGTGAGCCGGGGCTCGGTGTTTTCGCTGGGGGCGGTGTCGTGTTCTGCACGGTTCGCGGGTCCGTGGGGGTCGGCCGAGGCGGACCTGCCGATGGTCGGTCGCCACAACGTCTCCAACGCGTTGCAGGCGGCGTGCGCGGCGCATGTGGTGGTGCAGTCGACGGGGCGGGAGCTGCGCGAACGGCTCGAGGCGTGCCCGCCCGTACCCGGCCGGTTGGAGCCCGTGCGCATCGTTGGCAAGCCGGGGCCGGCGGTGCTGGTGGACTACGCACACACGCCCGATGCGCTCGACAACGCGCTGGCCGCCGTCCGCCCGCTCACCGTGGGACGACTCGTCTTAGTGTTCGGCTGCGGCGGCGACCGCGACCGCTCCAAACGGCCACGCATGATGCAAGCGGCGCTGCGCGGCGCGGATGTCGTTGTGCTCACCAGCGACAACCCGCGCAGCGAAGACCCGCAGGCGATCCTGAATGACGCCCTTGCCGACCTCACACCTACGCAGCTCGCAACCGTCCAAGTCGAGCCCGACCGAGCCACCGCCATCGCGCAGGCCATCCGCAACGCCCACGCAAACGACACCGTTCTGATTGCCGGCAAGGGCCACGAGGACTACCAGATCGTCGCCCACCCGCCGGGTATCTACGGCCAGGGCACCAAGCAGCTTCACTTTGACGATCGAGAGCATGCGCGGGCGGCGCTGGGTGCGGGGGGCAGTGAGTCGTGAGTCGGAGTAAGTGGCTAGTGGCCGGTGTCAAGTGCCTTTATGCAGACCACTGGCCACCGGCTACTCGCCGCTTCTCTTCACCGCAGCTTGATGGTGGCCAGGGCCGTGGCGGTGAGGAGTGCGGTGATGAGCCAGAATCGGACGACGACTTGTTGTTCGGTCCAGCCGGCGAGGTGGAAGTGGTGGTGGATGGGGGCGCAGAGGAAGATGCGTTTTCCTTTGGTGAGTTTGTAGTACCCCACCTGCATCAGGACGGAGAGCGCTTCGAGGACGAAGATGCCGCCGACGATGATGAGCAGGACTTCCTGTCGGATGACCACGGCGATGTAGCCCAGCAGGCCGCCGAGCGCCAGCGAGCCGGTGTCGCCCATGAAGACCTGGGCGGGGTGGCAGTTGAACCACAGGAAGCCCAGGCACGCGCCGCACATCGCGCCAGCGACGATGGCGAGCTCATCGCCCAACGGGATATAGGGCACGAGCAGGTACTGGGCGAGGTTGAAGTCGCCCTGCGTGTAGCCGGCGATGACGCAGAGCACGGCCAGTGCGAAGGAGACGATGGCGGTGACGCCTGACGCGAGGCCGTCCATCCCGTCGGTGAGGTTCACGGCGTTGGAGAAGCCGACGATGATCAGGACGGTGAGCAGGACGAAGGGGACGACGCCCATGACGATGTTGCCGGGGTTTGGGATGAACTCGCCCGTGGCGGCGTCGCGGACCCACGTGCGCAGGCCGGGGATATTGAGCATGCGGGCCATGCCCAGGGTGTGGTCGAGTGCGGGGTCGCTGAGTGTGAACTTGCTCTCGGCGTGGTGGTGGATGAACAGCCCCAGCAGCACGGCCAGGCCGATCTGGAGCAGGAGTTTTTCCCACCCGCGCAGGCCTTGTCGAGAGTTTGGCTTTCGTCGTCGTGCGGTGAGCTTCAGCCAGTCGTCTGCGGCGCCGATGCCGGTGAGGACGACGAGGCAGACCAGGGCCATGCGGACGTAGAAGCTCTGGAGGTCTGCGAGCAGGAGCGTGGTGCCGAAGATCGCGCCCATGATGAGCACGCCGCCCATGGTGGGCACGTTGCTCTTGTGTTTCATGAGGTCGGCCAGGCCCTGATGCTCGAACACGCCGGCGTCGCCGATCTTTTGTGTGAGCAGCCAGCGGATGCCGCGCGGCCCGGCGATGACCACCGCAGCAAACGCGACCACCAGGGCCATGACCGCGCGGAACTCGACCCACTGGATCACCATCATCGGCTTGAGCAGCCGTGTGCCGACGATCGATTCACGGAAGATGTCCAGGAGTGCGTAGAGCAAGGGTGTGTGTGCCTGGTGAAGGCGACGGTGCGTCGGAGCTTCGGTGCTTTAGACCCCACGCAGCTGCGCAGGGTGGGCTTCTGTTTTGAACGCGGGCAGGATACGTTCCAGCGCGACGCCGCGTGATGCTTTGAGCAGGACGAGGTCGCCGGGCTGTAGTTGGCTTGCGATGTGGGCGATGTGGGCGTCGTCCAGCGCGGGGGCGTCGAACGCCTGGCCGACGTACAGCACGAGGTCGGCGGCATCGCGGGCCCATTGGCGGACGCGTGTGTGGGCGTCCGCCGACGCAGCACCCAATTCGCGCATCTCGCCCAGGACCGCGACGCGTCGGCCACCGGGGCCGGGCTGCATGGACGCCAGCACCGCCAGGGCGGCGTGCATCGAGTCGGGGTTGGCGTTGTACGTGTCGTCGAGGACGGTCATGCCGTTGTTGCACGCGAGGATGCGCAGCCGGCCCGGCGGCGTTGTTGCGGACCGCAGCGCCTCGGTCGAACGCTCCGCATCGCACCCCAGCCAGCGCGCCATGGTCAACACCAGCGCCGCGTTCATCCGGTTGTGCTGGCCCGCGAGCCCCGGCAGGGTCGCGGGCACACCGGCATCGTCTTTGATGGGCAGCAGCGCAACGCCTTCCTGCACGTCGTACCAGGGCGAGACGAGCTCGGCGGCAATCGCGGGCATGACGATCAGGCCGTTGGGCCCGACGGTGGGCAGGATGGCGGCTTCTTCTTGAGCGACGCCTTGCAGGGTGTGGAAGAACTCGAGGTGTTCTTCGCCGATGCTGGTGAGGATGGCCGCGTCTGGCCGGGCGATGGCGGCGAGTGTGGCGATTTCGCCGGGGTGGTTGGTGCCGACTTCGCAGCAGACAAAGTCGTGGTCGGGTTGCGCGGCGAGCAGGGTGAGGGGGACGCCCAGGTGGTTGTTGAAGCTCTTGGGCGACTGCGTGCCGTGCATGCCGCAGTGGGTGAGGACGTGGTGCAGGACGTGGCGGGTGGTGGTCTTGCCGTTGGAGCCGCTGATGGTGATGACGTTGCAGGAGGCCTGCGCGAGTGTTTCGCGGTAGGCGTGGGCGAGTTGTTGGAGAGCCGTCACGGTGTCGTGGACGAGCAGCAGTGGCGTGTGGGTGTGGTTGGGCGGGATACGGG
>DAIOEG010000124.1:0-1378 GCA_036746415.1 Phycisphaera sp.
AGGTCCAGGATGCGCAGGCCGCGCAGGGTCAGGTTCCGGACGTGGTGGAACGCGACGTGACCCATGAGGCCGAAGACGACCCAGTCATGGACATCGACGCCGTTGACGACAACGTGGAGGCCCTCGACGGTGATGTGTTCATCGGTGGTTGCGGTGGCGGCGCCCTTGTTGAGCAGGAGGTGGGTGAAGGGTCCGCGCTCGGGAGACTTCATGAGGCGCACGCCGGGGCCGAGGCGCAGCGTGGTGTGCGAGCCGATGGTGAGTGTCCCTGCGACGCGGTAGGTGCCGGGCGCTGAAACGGTGACGGTGCCTGCGCGATCGAGCGCTCGCTGCAACGCCGCGAGGTTGTCGATTCCGGTGGCATCGGGCGAGAATCCATCCTGTGCTGCGTCGTGAGGCATCGGGTCGGGCTGGTGTGAAGGCGTGGGCGGGGCGTGTGTGGAGTGTTGGGTTGAGAGCAGTTGGATTCGGTTTTCACCACACCTACCGGACGCTTCGCGGACTCAGTCTCGGCGTGATTCGAGCGGGTCGTGGAGCTTATTCAAGCGATCTGCACTAGGGTTCGAGGCGTCGCACCTGTACGTTGTCGATGTGGATGCTGACGGTCTTGGCGGGGTCGGTGTTGCGGGGGTTGAACAGCTCGCCGAACTCCAGGGGGATCCAGCCGGCGGGGTCGAACGTGCCGGTCTGCTCGAACTGGTCGAGGGTGACTCGGATGCGTGTGGTCTTGTCGTTGGGGACTTTGAGTGTCTTGGTGAGCTTGGCGGACTCGGCGTTGTTGGCGTACTGGGTGATGGAGAGAGAGAGGGTGTAGTCGCCGCTCTGATGGGTGCGTGGCGTGACATCCATGGACAGCTCGATCTGCGCGAGGTCGCCGCCGGGGCCTGTGACGAGCTGCCCGATGAGGCCCACGCCCCAGTCGCCCGAGCCGGGCGTATCGAGGGAGACGCGGAGTTGCCCGTTGTCGATATCGAGCGAGGGCTCGGGCTTGGGGTTGCCCCATGCGAACCAGGCGCCGGAGGGGTCGCCGGTGTTGCGCCAGGCGTCGGGGACGCCGACGTTGTCGAACGTCTCGCTGTAGAGCGTGCCGTCGGCGGTGGGCGTTTGGGTGGGCGGCACGTCCTGTTCATCCGGCCCGTCGAGGTCGGGCGTCTTGGGCCACGCCGTTGGCGAGAAGCCGGTCCACTGGAAGAACCACTCCATGTCGGCCCGCACATCATCAGGCATCGTGTAGCTGGGCAGACGCGACCTCAGCTTGGAGAGCTCGGGGGTGTTGGCGAGCTGTGCGTCCCAGCGTTCCGCGCCCAGCACCGGCGGCTGCGACGCGAACACCGAGCCCTTGTCGCCCGACTGCTTGGACCAGCCGGCGACATCGCGG
>DAIOEG010000124.1:1388-6029 GCA_036746415.1 Phycisphaera sp.
TCACACTCGACCACACGTCCCACCCGCCGTACTTTTCGCCACGCTGCCAGAGCAGCGCCTCGGGCCCGCGCGGGCTGTGGTACACGTTGCCCTCGAACTGATACTTCACCGG
Source organism: Phycisphaera sp. (assembly GCA_036746415.1). GTDB lineage: Bacteria > Planctomycetota > Phycisphaerae > Phycisphaerales > Phycisphaeraceae > DAIOEG01. The sequence goes on from DAIOEG010000124.1 coordinate 1,501, forward strand.
CTGCGACCGCTGCTTGTCATACGGTCGAAAGTCCGTCGCCCACACCGGCACGCGCGAGTCGCCACCGGTAGCGATGACGCTGTTGCGGACCAGGAGCGTCGTGGGCGTGATGCGCTCCAGCTGCGCGTGCTCGTCGGTCTGCTCGCTGCTGCGCTTGGAGTGGTACAGATGGACCGAAGCGGTCGGCGAGCCGTTGTGCTCGGGGTAGTTCTGCCAGAAGACCGAATCCTCCACGAGGGCCGATCCAAGCTCCCAGAGGCGGATGCCGCCGCCCTGCTCGGTCTTGCCACCGATGCTGAGAAGCCGCCTTCCGTGGAACGGCCCTTGCGAGAGTTCCCACATGTAGCCCCAGGGGTTAGCGATCATGACGCCGTCCTGAAAGTAGATGTCCTTGCAGTGGATGTCGTACCAGAACCCGCCGACGGTGTTGCCGATGGACGAGTGCCCGAGCACCTTCTGCCCGACCGTTTTGTGCATCTTGACGCCGGCGGTGAACCACCCGATTTCTTCGCCGAAGTACGCGCGCCAGCCGTTGAAGTTCGTGGTGTTGTTCTCGAAGACCACGTCGTTGGACGCGTCGCCGTTGATGCCGGAGAACCCGTTGTAGTTGAACGTGCTGTCGCGGATCGTGACGCCACTGCCCACGACATTCAACCCGTGGCCGTTATTCCAGAGAAACCGGCAGTTCTCAACCAGCACGTTGGCGGGCCGTTCGTTGTCGCTGTAGCGGATGCCCATGTCGATGGGGAACTGCGGGAAGAAGCTGCCCAGCGTGTTGGCGAAGCGCGTCACGGTCAGGTTCCGCAGCACGAGGTTCTGCTTGATGCGCAGGTCCATGAGCCGTTGGCGCGTGGCGACCTCGAGGCGTTCGCCCTGCCGGGCCTGCTCGGGGGTGAGTTTGATGAAGATGCGGGGGTCGTTCTCCATCCGCTCCTGCACGCCGAACTCGCCGGGCTTGAGCACCTCGGCCGGCTTGTGCGAGCCGGTGTAGTGATAGGTCGTGTGCTCGACCGTCTCGTAGCTGAGCCCCTGGACCTCGTAACTCTCCAGCAGCCGCTGTCGCAGCGGCTCATCGCCGACGAACACCATCTCGCTGCGGTGCCCGATGAGCTTCTTGGGTCCCCACGGCGGGGAGCGAAGCCCGAAGTGATACGGCCAGGGCCTGCTGTACAGACCGTCGCCCTCGTCCCGCCACGTCGACAACGGCCAGGCGTCGGCCCCGGTCAGCACGACCTCCTGCGGGTCCGTGCCCTCGATCACCAGCAGCGTCTTGATCACGCCCGGCAGCTTGTCAAACGACAAGCCCTCCAGCGTCTCGCGGTACACGCCCGGGCGGAGCAACACGCGCGTTGGCGTGCCGCGGTCGATCGTGTCGATCGCCATCTGCATCGCCTCTCGCAGCGAGGAACAGGGGTTCTGCTCACTGCCACGCACCGCTCCGCTGTGGATGGGCGGCTGTTGGATGTCGACGACGATCGTGCGGGCGATCGTCGTCTCGTCGATGTTGGCGCCGTCGATCTTGCTGAGGTCCACGATGTCTGAAGTCGGCTCTGCGGCGCGGGCCCGGCCGGTGAGGGGCGCGGCGGCCATCGTGACGATGCAGCACGAGGCCAGCGCCACCAGAGCCGATCGTGCGAGAGCCAGGAGACGTGGTGTGATGGAGCGGTTGAACGGGCGAGTCATCGGCGCGGCCTCGGAGCGGTCACGGCAGGCGCATGGCCGGCCGAGCGTGGGTGGGGTGGCGGGGGTGTGTCTGAACGCCCAGACACACGGTGATGTCGGTTGGATCAGTCGTTGTCGAGGAAGGTCCAGAAGCCCTTGGGGGAGTTGAGCGTCCCGGTGCCGATGGTGTCTTGGGGCTTGAAGGCGGCGACGTGGCCGTCGACGTGTGCGTAGTTCCAGGTCTCGTTGGTGTGGGTGGGCGTGGCGGGCATCTCGGGGTTGCCGATCTCGATCTGCGCGGGGTCGCCGTTGGTGGGGTGCGTGCGCTGGGGCGCGGTGACGACGCTGCCCCACGGCTCGCCCTGGATGTTGATGTTGGAGTGCCGCTCGGCGAGGATGAAGGTGGCGGACGCCGCGACGACCTCGGTGAGGTTGACCTGCCGCCAGAACGCGCACCAAACCGCGGCGGGCTTCATGGTGAGCGGGTCGACATCACCCCAGGTGCCGACGCTGACAAGCTCCTGCCACGGCTGGCTGGCGACAAAGGCGTAGCTGCTGCGGTGCGTGCCCAGCGCGCCGTAGCCCGATTCGATCTCGACGGTGTCGCTGGGGCACTGCATGGCCTCAACGGCCAGCGTCTGCAAGCCCGTGCGGATGTCCCACGTGGGCGACATGCCCATGTAAGTGAGGATGTAGTCGTCGTAGCTCAGGCGCAAGCTTCCCGCGCCGGTGGCCGACGCGGGCGGGAGATAGTCCTTGCTGTCGGTGGCATACGAGAGGATGGCCAGCGTGACCTGGCGCTGGTTGCTCGCGCAGTTGACGGCGCGGGCCACCTCGCGCGCCGCACCAAGCGCCGGGAGGAGCAGCCCGATCAGCAGCGCGATGATGCTGATGACCACGAGCAGTTCGATGAGCGTGAAGCCGGAGCGTGCTGGGAGCGAGAATCGGGGACGCATGAAGACCTCCGATCGAGGTGGTGTGGAATGAGCGGTCAGGCGAGACGGCCCACAGACGGGGCGAATCGGCCGGCCCAACGTTGGTCGGGCCAACCGTGGAGGACTCAAAGCGATCCATGCGACCGGCGACGCATCGCCAGCACACCTGCGACACCCAGCAGGCCCGCGGCCATCGGCTCGGGGACGGGGGAGTCGCTGATGCGGAAGTTGTCGACGACGAGGGTGTAGCTCCCCGCAGCGATCGTGCCGTCGAACTTGATGTTCGCGTTGAGGAACAACTGCGGGAATGTCAGTCCGGACAAGCTACTCAGCGATGCGACAGGGATGTCGATCGTCGTGAAGCTCGTCCCGACTAGGAAACCCGCATCGTGTTCGCTGAAGTCTTGGCTGGCATCGTCAACGATCGTCAGTTTGTATTCACCCGCCGCGCTGGCGCTGGTCGCCTTGATATCGAAGGACACATAGTCGCCCGCCACGATCACAGGGTTGGTCGGGCCAACGGTGCCACTGCCGGGATAGAAACCCGTGCGCGAGCCGAACCCGCCGGAGTTGCCGTCGGATGTGAAGGAATAGTTGTACGCGTTGGAACCATCGGGCCCGTTCGCGGCGACACTCACAGTCACTGCCCCAACGCCGCCATAGCTGTACCACGAGAACCAGCCCGCCGGCACGCTGCCGGAGCCGTTGAAGTCCTGCGCGTACCGCACCACCGCCGCCTGCGAGAGCGACGCGGGCAGCAGCACCGAGGACATCAGAACACACGTTGAAATCATCTTCCTCATGACATGAATCCTCCGCGGCGAACAGCCGCAATGATGTGACACCACCGGACAGACACGCCCGCCTCTGCTACACCGCAGGAGCGGGCCCGGTTGATGAACGAACAATCAACTCTTCCGCGATCACCACGGTCCGACCGGGCGACGCAGAACCTGACCACGACCCAGACAACTCCGAAAGCAGCGCGTCGGCGGCGAGCGACCCCATCTGGGCCATCGGCGTCCGAAGCGTCGTCAACGGCACGATCGCGTCCTGCGCCATCGGCGTGTCGTCGAACGTCACCACACTCACCCGACCCGGTACATCGATCCCCCGGCGGAACAGCCCGCTGGTCAATGAGAACGCGATCATCGAGTTGTAAACCACCCACGCCGTCGCACTGGGCACCCCGCCTGGCGCAACACGATCAACCAGCGCATCGATCGGGGCGTCCCGCACCTCGGGCGACGCGTCGACAAACGACAGACCCAGCTCCTTGCACCGGGCCGACACCGCCTCACGACGGGTCCGCAAGCTGCAGTGCGGCTCGAACCCCACCACCCCGCGCGACACAAACCCCACCGAGCGGTGGCCCAGCGACGCCAGGTGGTCGACCGCCTGACGCGCGCCGCCCGCATCATCGGCAACGAAACAGGAAGTGCCCGAGAGCGTCGCATCGCTGTTGACCAAGACGCGCGGGCGGTCCAGCGACTCGATCGCGTGACGCACCGAGTCGGGCACCGCGTGGTAGACCATCGCCGCGTCCAGCCCGTTGGACAAGAGCGGGTTGGACAAGGGGTCCAACGGATCGATGTGGACGAACGCCAGGTGGTACTTGGCCGCGATGAGCTTGCGCGAAAACGCCAGCCACATCGCGTCGTAACCGTTCGCCAGGAACGGCACATCTTCCGAGTAAAGCATGCCGATCGTGCGCGTCGAGCCCGCCGCCAGCGTCTTGGCACGGTAGTCGGGTCGGTATCCCATGTCTTGAGCGATCTTGCGGATGGCGCTGGCGCGCGCGGCGGCGGACTTCCAGACCTCTTTGCCGTTGCCATTGACCGCTCGGCTGGCCGTCGCCACCGACACCCCTGCGGCCGACGCCACGTCGTAGATCGTCACGTCCGGCCGAACCACTGTGCCGTTGAAAACACC
>DAIOEG010000124.1:6039-7377 GCA_036746415.1 Phycisphaera sp.
GTCGGAACGCACCCCCTTCGCAGGCCGGGATGGCTGGTTCAAGTGTATGGACGGCGTCGCCATGACGGAAACCCTTGATAAACACCATGAAAACAAACACTTTAGAGGGGCAATCACAAATCTAAGACCCCTTACGAATTGAAACCGGTTACATATTACAACTGGGGGCAGTCTTGTCAAGCCATCGATCAAAGATGCGTTTTGCCCGTGTTCAAGATGTAGCTGACCGTCGGGATTGACAGCCCGGTTTCGATCATTACGGACTTCGCGCACCGTGCCGGTTCATGTCCATGTATTAGCTGGCGAGCTTGCTCGCCAGTCGGTGCGCACACCGTCGAGTAGACCAGTGTTGACCAACAGATTGATTCCATTCAGGACTTGGGGAGATAACGTCCCATCATGTCGGCGGTCAACACGGCCCATGTTGCCGATGCCCGCACCGACCGGCGAGTGAACTTGCCGGCTAAACGGGGAATGATTCCATGCGATGCTCTTAGCTTGACAGGCATGACCTGAGTCTCAGAGGCTGTCATCCAACCGTTTGTGTGCCACATCTCCAAGACGTCGTGTCAAGCCCATCCGTCACTGAATCGTCTCGATGGTTCATGCGGAGCCCGCACAAGCACAGCGGGGTGCGCAGGCCCGCTGGTCATGCCAGGCGGGCGGGCGGGACCGGCGGGGAGGCGTTGTCTGCGGGGCTGAAAGAACCGCGATGATCGTCTAGTGTGTGGCGTCGCAATCGAGGCGATCGAGCTTTGCAAGTGGTTTGGGCCGGTGCGGGCGGTCGAGCGCGTGAGTTTTGAGGTGCAACCGGGGCGGGTCGTGGGGTTCCTGGGGCCCAACGGGGCGGGCAAGAGTACGACGATGCGGATGGTCTGCGGGCTGCTCCCGCCCACCTCGGGGTCGGCCCGGCTGGCGGGTCTGGACGTCATGGAACGCTCGGTGGAAGCGCGGGCGAAGCTGGGGTACCTGCCCGAGCAAAACCCGCTGTACCCGTAGATGCGGGTCGAGGAGTACCTGGCGTTTGTCGGCCGATTGATGGGGATGAGCCGGGGGGATCGGCTGCGCCGCACGGGCGAGGTCATCGAGCGCCGCGCGCTGGTGCCGGTGCGACGGCGGACGATCGGCCGGCTCAGTAAGGGCAACCGCCAGCGCGTCGGCCTGGCGGCGGCGATGATCCACCCATCCGGCGGTGCTGGTGCTGGACGAGCCGACCTCGGGCCTGGACCCCAATCAGGTCATCGAGCTGCGCAAGCTGATCCGCGAGCTGGCGGGGTCGCACATGGTCTTGTTCTCGACGCACGTGCTCAGCGAGGTGCAGGCGGTGTGTGACGAGGC
>DAIOEG010000125.1:0-7352 GCA_036746415.1 Phycisphaera sp.
ACGGCCCGCGCATGCACCCCTACGACGGACGCGTCGTCACCAACTTCATCGTCCAAGCCCTCAAAGGCGAAGACCTCACGCTCTACGGCGACGGCTCGCAGACCCGCTCGTTCTGCTACTGCGACGACCTCGTCGATGTCATCATGGCCCACATGAACAACGAGCCAAAGTCGGGCAACCCCAAAGACGCGTTCGTCGGCCCCGTCAACATCGGAAACCCCGGCGAGTTCACCATCAAACAGCTCGCCGAGCACATCATCCGACTCACCGCCAGCAAGTCCAAACTGACCTACATGCCGTTGCCCAAAGACGACCCGCTCCAACGCAAGCCCGACATCTCGCTGGCGAAAAAAGAACTCGGCTGGGAACCGAAAATCCCGCTCGAAGAAGGCCTCAAGCGCACCATCGCGTACTTCCGAAGCGTGGACCTCGACAGCTTCCGAAAGCCCACCGACCACACCGCCCACAAGAACAGCGACATGTCCCGCATCTGACGCTGCACACCACACACACCCCAGAAGCCCACGCTGCAACGCTGCGTGGGCTTTTTCATCGTGAAATCCAGCCACAGATGGACACAGATAAACACAGATCAGCAGAAGAGGTTGCCACGGAAGACACGGAAAAAGAGGGATCGACAGAAGAGTATGAAGAGCCCTCCGTCGGATCATCTCAAATGTTCAACACAGCCCAAACCTGCGCAGTCCGCGCCGTCTGGCGAGCAAGCTCGCCCGCTAAACACGGACACGATTCAAACTCTCCCCATCTGCGTTCATCTGCGTCCATCTGTGGCTAAAAACTCCCCCGTCGATTCCTCCCCTTCCGTGTCTTCCGTGGCAAAAAACACATGCTCACACCAACCCCAGCGCCCGCTCCACCAGCCCGCACCACAGATGCAGCGTCAGCGTGTGACACTCCTGCACCCGGGCCGTCGTACCGCTGGGCACCGCGACGGCGGCGTCCGCGAGTGCCGTCGATGCGTTGGGGCCTTGCCCGGTGAGAGCGATGGTGGTGACGCCTTGCGCCTTGGCCTGCTCTAGCGCCGCGAGCACGTTCTTGGAGCGACCGGACGTCGTGATGCCGACAACGACATCACCGGGGCTGGCGAGCGCCTCGACCTGCCTTGCAAACACGCGTTCGTAGCCGAAGTCGTTGCCCGCGGCGGTCAGGATCGAAGGATCGACGTTGAGGCACACCGCCGGCAGTGCACGTCGGTCTTTCACGAACCGCACCACCAGCTCGGCCACGAGGTGCTGCGCATCGGCCGCGCTCCCGCCGTTGCCGCACGCCAGCAGCTTGCCCCCGGACGTTAAACAACGCGCGATGAGGTCGGCCGTGTGCAGCACGTCGCCTCTGCACTGCGATCGATAAGCCCCGCGCACCGCGTCCGCTTCATCCAGCACACCGTCCAGCATCATCGCTCGCTCATGATCCTGCATCATCCTGCCATCGTAATGGCATCACGCCGTAAAGCACCGGCCCGCACGGTTATGCTGCGTGGCTTGCGATCAATCGACCGCTACCCTCGTGAGGATTGCCCGTGTTGCTAGCCGTTGTGTTTCTTGTCGTGGGCCTCGTGCTGCTTGTGGGCGGGGGCGATCAGCTCGTCCGCCACTCCTCGGCCCTCGCGGCCCGGTTGGGCGTCCCGCCGGTGCTCATCGGGCTCACCGTCGTCGCCTTCGGCACGTCCACCCCTGAACTGGTCGTCAACCTCTCGGCTGCGCTCAAGGGCTCCAGCGAGATCGCCTTTGGCAACATCATCGGCAGCAACATCGCCAACACCGGGCTGCTCCTGGGCATCTCGGCCCTCATGATGCCGTTGGTCGTACACCGCACGCTGATCCGACGCGAGATCCCCATGATGGTGCTCACCTGCGGCGTGGCCGTCGTGCAGGGCCTGGACCTGTGGCTCGATGACGGCGCCAACCTCTTCAGCCGGGCCGATGGGTTGGTGATGCTCATGCTCTTCGGCGTGTTCCTCTATTACACCGTCAACGACGCGTTGAGCGGTCGCGACGCGTCGCAAACCTTGGATGCGACTGCCGAGGTCGAGACCGTCTCGGCCCAAAAGCCGCTGTGGTTCTCGCTGGTCATGATCGTGGTCGCGCTGGTGATGCTCATCGTCGGCGGCGACCTGACCGTCCGCGGCGCGGTCAAGATCGCCGAGGCCATCGGCGTGTCACAGACGATCATCGGTTTGACGATCGTGGCGGTGGGCACCTCGCTGCCCGAACTGGCGACCTGCATCGCGGCCGTGCGACGCAAGCAGCCCGACCTGGTCGTCGGCAACATCGTCGGGTCCAACCTCTACAACCTGCTGTTCATCCTGGGCATCAGCAGCACCATCACGCCCGTGCCCGTTCCCGCCAGCGGTGAGTGGGACCTGCTCGTCATGACCGCGTTCAGCGTGGTCCTGCTTCCCGTCGCGTGGTCGCAGCGGATCATCAACCGGTTCGAGGGGGCCGTGCTACTGGCGGGCTACGCGGGCTACATCGGCTGGCTGGCGATGCGGTAACGGCCACATCGCGCCGCTTCGCGCGACTGCGTTGCAGGCGGAAACCGGACGATCTAGTGTGTGTCACTCTTACACGGGAGTTCACACATGATGCGTGTTTGTTTCAAGTCGTCGCGGCGTTGGTCCGCGGGGTTGCTTCTTTTCACGTTGTTGTCGTGTCCCGCGATGGGGCAGAGCGCGGATGACATGGCGGCGCTTCGGGCGGAGTTGTCGGCGATGCGGGCCGAGCTGGCGGAGGTGCGGGCGGTGCAGGGCGTCCCCTGGCAGGACGCGGCGCGTCGTGAGGAGGTGCGGGCGGTCGTCGAGGACGTGATGCGGGACGCATCGAGCCGGACGGCGTTTGCCGACAACACAGCGGGGGGCGGGCACGACGGCAAGAACTTTTATCTTGCGGGCGAGGGCTTTCTGATGAAGTTCAGCGGGCACCTGCAGGCGCGGTACATCGCGAACTTCGACAGCGACCGCGACGCCGGCGGCGAGGGCGAGTTGCTCAGCGGCTTTGAGCTGCGTCGCGCGAAGCTGCAATTCGAGGGGCACATCGCCGACCCCAAGCTGACGTACCTGATGCGGCTCTCCGCCAGCCGCAGCGGCGGCGGCGAGACGCTCGAAGAGGCGTGGGTGGGCTACACGTTCGACAACGGCATCAAGCTCACCTTGGGCCGGCTGAAGCTGCCGTTCGCCAAGCAGGAGCTCATCAGCATCAAATACCAGCTCGCAGTGGACCGTGGCCTGTCGACGGAGTTCTTCACGCTCAACTTCAGCGAGATGGCCCGGCTGGACGCGTCGCTGGGCGAGCGTTGGCAAGTCAACGCGGCGTTCAGTGACGGGGGGAACCGGGACTCCACGGCGGCGACGGACGACACGGTGGACTACGCCGTCACCGGCCGGGCCGAGTACCTCGTGGTCGGCGACTGGAAGCAGGGCAAGAACGTGCTGGCGTTCGACGATGAGCCGGCTCTGATCGTGGGCGGCGCGGTGCATGCCGAGAGCCCCAGCGGCTCGGCTGAGCCGACGTTGGCGTGGACGGCGGACGCGTTGTTCAAGCAGGGCGGGTTCTCGTTGCTCGGTGCGTACTACGGCGCGACGGGCACGGTGGGCACGGCGACGGACACGCTCACGCAGACCGGCCTTCTGGCGGAGGCGGGCTACGCGATCAGCAAGCAGTGGCAGCCGTTCGTGCGGTACGACTACATCGACAGCGACGAGGCCGGCCTGGACCCGCTGCAGGCCGTCACCGCCGGCGTGAACTACTTCCTCAAAGGCCATCAGGCCAAGCTCACGCTCGACACCGTCGTGCTGCTCACCGACGACAACCCATCAGCCGTCAACGGCCTGGCCGGCGCAGAGTTCAGCTCGGGCGTGGGCACCAATGCCGGCGGCACTCAACGCGACCAGGTCGTGCTGCGGGCACAGATGCAGCTGATGTTTTAAGCACACTTCGCATCACCGCCGAATCACGCAGGGCAAGGCGTTCAAAGAATCTGCATTTGAAACCGCAGATTTCGAAGATGCCGTCGATGGGCCTGAGCGACACCTTCTGCTTTCGCTTGATTCTGAACCATCTGCGCGATCTGCGAAATCTGCGGTTTCAAGCGCTTACTCCGTGCTTCTGTGGTGAAACGAACCGCCAGTGTGTTTAGATTCGGTGAGGGGTGTTGGCGGCGTGAGCATGCGGTGTCAAGATACTGGCATGACGGCTGCTCTCAACGTGGAAAGTCGGCGTGGTGACGGGACGGACGATCGGCTCAAGGTCCTGGTGGTGGAGGATGAGCGGGACCTGCTCGAGCTGCTCAAATACAACCTGTCGCGGGAGGGCTACGAGGTGGACACGGCGATGACGGGGGAGGATGCGCTCAAGCGGGTGCGTGCGAACCAGCCGGACCTGATCCTGCTGGACCTGATGCTGCCGGCGATGGACGGGCTGGAGGTGTGTCGGTCGATCAAGGGCCGGGCACACACCTCTGGCATCCCCGTGATCATGTTGACGGCCAAGGGTGAGGAGTCGGACATCGTGAAGGGTTTGGAGCTGGGGGCGGACGATTACATCACCAAGCCGTTCAGCCCCAAGGTGCTGATGGCTCGGGTGCACGCGGTGCTGCGTCGCGCGGAGATCGCCGGTGATGCCGAGCCAGCGCGGGTGCTGGAGGCGGGGCGGGTGACGATCGACTTGGACCGCCACGAGGTGCGCAGCGACAGCGAAGTGGTGGAACTAACAGCGACCGAGTTCAAGCTCCTGGTGCTGATGATGAAGAAGCCCGGCCGGGTGTTCACACGTCAGCAGATCATTGAGTCGATCCACGAGGGCTTCGCGGCGGTGACGGACCGCAGTGTGGACGTGCAGGTGGTGGCGCTTCGGCGGAAGCTGAACAACGCGGGCCGGGCCATTGAGACGGTGCGTGGCGTGGGGTATCGCTTCCGCGATGCTTGAACGATGCGGGGAGGCTGAAACACGCAGGGCCGCAGAGAGGGAGCTTGGAACCGCAGATTTCGCAGATGACACGGATGAGTCAGGCGTTGTGAGCGACGGTGCGTGCTTGCTTCTGAACCATCTGCGTCCCCTGCGAAATCTGCGGAAAAACTTCTTGCCCGCTCCGTGACCTGCGTGCCTCTGTGGTGAAGCCAAGCGTGCTTCACCGTGAACGGCTTCTCAACCGATACGATGCAAGACACGTATGAACGCATGGGTTTCGATGTTGATCGGGTTGTTGCTGGGCGCTGCGTTGGCCTGGTTGTGGTCGGCTTGGCGACATGAAGGGGTGGTGCGTGCGCTTCGGCGGTCGAGCATCGACCTGACGCGTGAGCAGCGGGACCGGCTGCGGGCGGTGGTGGCACAGCGGAACGAGTTGGAGGCGGTGCTGGGTTCGATGGTCGAGGGAGTCATGGCGCTCGATGCGCAGGGCCGGCTGTTGAGCGTCAACACGGCCGGGGCCTCGCTACTGCGGATCGAGCGGGCGCTCGCGCTTGGACGACCCATTCAAGAGGTCGTGCGCAACAGCGACCTGCAACGGCTGGTCGAAGACACCATCGCGCAGGGCGAGTCGCTGCACGAAGACCTGTCGCTCAAGCTCGGCGGGGTCGAGGGCACGCAGCGGTGGATCGAAGCCCAGACCGCGGTGCTCAACGACGGCGACGGCCAGCGCATCGGCGTGGTGGTGGTGCTGCACGATGTGACGCAGCTGCGCAAGCTCGAATCCGTCCGGCGGGACTTTGTCGCCAACGTGAGCCACGAGGTCAAGACGCCGGTGTCGGCGATCAAGGCCGCGATCGAGACGCTGCTGGACGACGCGGACGGCTCGATGCCAGCGGAGGACCGCGAGCGGTTCAGCCGGATGATCGCCCGGCAGGCGGACCGGTTGGACGCGATCGTGGAAGACCTGCTGTCGCTGGCGCGGATCGAGCAGGGGCAGGAGCAGGTGCAGGTGACGATGCAGCCGGCCCGGGTGCTGACGGTGCTGGAGGCGGCGCGGGAGACGGTATCGGCCAAGGCGTCGGGCAAGGCGATGTCGGTGGAGATCGATTGCGACCCGGCGCTGGAGTCTCCAATGGTCCCTGCGCTTGTGGAGCAGGCGGTGGTGAACCTGCTGGACAACGCGATCAAGTACAGCCCGGAGGGCACATCGGTGCGCGTGGTGTCGCGGCTGGAGGGTGGCGAGCTGGTGATCGCGGTGTCAGACCGTGGCCGAGGCATCGAGGCGGAGCACTTGCCAAGGGTCTTTGAGCGGTTTTACAGGACCGACCGTGCGCGCAGCCGGGCGCTTGGCGGGACGGGTCTTGGGTTGTCGATCGTTCGTCACATCGCACAGGCGCACGGCGGGCGGGCGCTGGCGGAGAGCGTGGTGGGGCGTGGGAGCACGTTTACGCTGTGCCTGCCGGCGGCGACGGGGCGTGCGGGGTTTGGAGAGGATCCGCGTCACGCCCGGCCAGCGGCGTGAGACGAAGCGCGTGCGCCGCCGATACGCTGTGTGTCACAGTGATGGCCTGCTGGTTTTGATCGCACCTTTATTGATGGGAACTGCTTTGGTTTTTCTTCAACGCCAAATCGAAAAGCTCAAGAAGCAGTTGGTGTCGCTGGGCACGTTGTGCGAGGAAAACGTGCGCGACGCGATCACGGCCGTGAGCAAGCGCGACCCCGCGCTTGCGCAGAGCGTCATCGACAAGGACAAGCGCATCGACCTCAACGAGGTAGACCTGGAGGAAGAGTGCCTGCACACGCTGGCACTGCACCAGCCGGTCGCGTTTGACCTGCGTTACGTGATCGCGGTGCTGAAGATCAATAACGACCTGGAGCGGATCGGCGACCACGCGAAGAACATCGCCGAGCAAGCGATCGCGCTGTCCGAAGAGGCGGAGGTCAACCAGCTGCCCTACGACCTTCCGAAGATGAGCCGTTGCGTTGAGAACATGATGCGCCGGGCGCTGGACGCGTTCATCACGCTGGACGTGAAGGCGGCCCGCGAGGTGCGCGAGCTGGACGACGAGGTGGACGCGATCAACCGCAACATGTACGACGCGGTCATCAAGCAGATGCGGCGCGACCCGCACCAGATGGAGCAACTCATCCACTTTATGAGCATCAGCAAGCAGCTCGAACGCATCGCTGACCACACGACCAACATCGCCAAGGACGTGCTCTACATGGCCGAGGGCGAGATCCCCCGCCACGAACGACTGCGCAAGGCGATGGACAAAGGGCAATAACATGCCTGCACGAGCCGCGACCGTGAGGGAGTGGTCCGTTGCTTCGGTTCAGCGATCACATAGAGCGCAAGCGACGTTTGAAGACGCTTGCGCTCCGGCGAGTCGCACGATGCGTCACCGGACCGCTCCCTGACGGTCG
>DAIOEG010000126.1:0-1154 GCA_036746415.1 Phycisphaera sp.
GTCCCCGAGGTACCCGATGCGCATCGCACCAGCGTAACGCAAGCCGGGTCGAGGCATGGCACGACGGGCCGCAGCGGAGCATTGAAACCGCAGATGACGCAGATCGCGCCGATGCGGTTTCAACTCTTTTGTTCCCGGGTGACGCCCGAAGCGCCCGGCTGGGTCGTTACCTTGTTCAACACGGATGCGTTGTCCTTACTGCGACTACCACGATGACAAGGTGATCGACTCGCGCGAGATCGACTCGGGCGGTGCGGTGCGTCGTCGTCGTGAGTGCAAGCGGTGTGGCAAGCGGTTCACCACGTATGAGCGCGTCGAGCACACCGTCAAGCTCACCGTCATCAAGCGCGACGGTCGGCGGACGGCGTTTGACCGCGACCGCGTGCTCGTGGGCTTGCAGAAGGCATGCCACAAACGGCCGGTGGCGGCGGATGCGCTCAATGACGCGGTGGAGGAGATCGAGGTGGCGCTGATGCGCCGCGCGCAGCGCGAGGTGCCCTCGGAGCTGATCGGGCAGCTGTGCATCGAGCAACTCAAGAAGCTCGACCACGTGGCGCTCATGCGGTTTGCCAGTGTGTATCTGAAGCTGTCGAACGTGGACGACCTGCTGAACGAGCTGCAGAGTTTCAAGGACACCACCGGGCCAACGCCAGCGCGGGGGCAGCAGCCGTTGTTTGAGGGGTAGCGCTTCGCGTTGGGTTCATTTCCGCGTTGCAGGTCCGGCTTCACGCTGGCAGCAGTTCGCGCAGTGCTTGATGGGCGAGCTCGCGGTGTTCGCCGTCGAGCGCGTGGGTGGCGAGCGTGAGTGTTTCGCGGGCCTTGGCGGGCTGGTCGAGGTAGCGGGCGTAGAGCAGGCCGAGGATCAGGTGGATCTGTCCGCGGTCGTGATAGGTCGGGTACGCCTTGAGCATCAGCTCGTACGCGCGGGCGGCCAGCGCGTGCCGGCCTTGTTCCATGAACTGGTTGGCGAGGTCGAGCTGGCTGGCTTGCGGCAGCGTCTGATCGGGGCGTTGTTCCAGCAGCGCTGCGTACGCATCGGCGGCGGCGGGCAGGTCTTGCTGTTGCAACGCGGCGCTGATGCGGGCCCGCTGCTCCATGAGCTGCTGCTGGTCTTGTGACAGCGTTGGAGCATCGCCGGCTTTTGGCGGGTCTTT
>DAIOEG010000126.1:1164-7340 GCA_036746415.1 Phycisphaera sp.
GCTCAGGACCCGCTTGGCCAGCCGCTGACGCGCGCCGGCTTGGTACCACGCGAAGAGGTCGACGTTCTCGCGCGGCAGCGTGCGTGTGATGAGCAGGCCCGCCGCAGCGGCGAAGCCGAAGCTGTAACCCGCGAGGTGGGCGAGGTACGCGACGTTGCCGATGTTGAGCACTTGAAAGACGAAGTCCTGCCCGACGCGGAAGAGGATGAGCACGACCGAGGAGACCTCGAAGGTGCCGAAGAGCACGATGATCCAGTAGCCGATGGTCACATCCGTGAGCGCGAAGAACACGAGGTACGCCCCGGTGACCGCGGCGACGGCCCCCGAAGCGCCGAGCACCGGCGAGGTGTCGAACAGCACGTGGGCCAGCCCCGCGAGCACACCGCCGGTGAGGTAGAAGCCCAGGTATCCCACCCGGCCCATGCGGTCTTCGACGGCGTTGCCGAAGACGAAGAGGAAGACCATGTTGCCGATGAGGTGGAGCAGGTCTTGATGCAGGAAGGCGTAGGTGATGAACTGGTGGAGCTGCGTGGTGAGCGGTTGGAGGTAGAGGGCGTAGACGCGCTGGCTGTGAAGTTGTTCGAGTGCCTGGGCGGCGGCGGCGGGGTCGCCGTTGAGCTGCGCTTGGGATGCGTAGACGGAGAGGTTGGTGATGAGGTCGATGGCCGGCGCGGTGAGCAGGTAGATGGCGACGTTGGCAGCGACCAGGAGATAGTTGACCCACGGGGTCCGCAGGAGTCGCCGATCGGTGCCGATGGGGAAGAAGAACATGTCGGGTTCAGCCGAGCGGTACGGGTGAGGCGGGGTCTGCGGGGTCGTTGTGCGGGTCGTGGTTGCCGTTGGGTTCGGTGCGTTCGACGGCGGGGTCGGACTGGGACGCGGTGATGGCGATGGCGACGCCCAGCGCACCCACGAGCATGGCCATGATGGCCAGCAGCACGAACAGCAGCCGCCGGTTTCGGCGGTGCGCGGCGTGGGTCGCGGGGTCGGCGGGCGGCTGCTTGCTGTGGGAGGCGGGTCGGGCGGGCACGATGTTTTGGCCGGCGGGCAGGGTGCCTTGGCCGGGCTTGCGGTTGCCGGGGGCGTTGCTGCCGGCGTCCTCGGCCTGGCGCATCATCTCGGACAGGCCCGACAGGCCGATGATCCCGCTCGCGCCCATCGCGCTGTCGCCGGCGTTGGCGGGCCGGGGCGGCGGGCCGGGGTTCTTGATGACCAGTTGGTCGGCGGGCGGCGCGGGCTTGACGGCCGGGGCGGGCGCGTTACTGGGCGTCTTGGTGAACATGCCCGAGGTCACGCGGTAACGGTGCTGACAGGCCCCACAGCGCACCGCAGCACCCACACGCACAAACGGCGACTCGGCCACCACCCCGCACGCTGGACACGTCAACCGATACTTCACCATCGCAGCATAACGCAGCCGACACCCGCCAGTGCCCGACCGACCGCCCCGCGTGCCCGTACACTCCCGTGATGACCCAGCGAATGATGTCACAGGCCCTCGATGAACTCGCACGCCACGCGTTACCGGGCCTCGCCTTCACGCCCGGTCGGCACCAGCTCCCCGCCGCCCAGTTCCACACCGACCAGGCCGACGCCCGCCTCTACCTCCACGGCGCGACCGTCACCGACTACCAGCCAGCCGGCCAAAAGCCCGTGCTCTTCACCTCCCGCGCCGCCTACTTCGACGGCAAGAAAGCCATCCGCGGCGGCATCCCCGTCTGCTTCCCCTGGTTCTCAACACACCCCACCGACCCCGATGCCCCCGCCCACGGCCTCGTCCGCACCAAACCCTGGCAAGTCACCGCCACCACCCAAACGCCCCAAGGCCCACGCCTCGAACTCGCCACCAACCTCGAACACCTCCACGCCGCCATCCACCTCACCGTCGGCAGCGCCCTCCAACTCCGCTTCATCGCCTCCAATAAAACCACCACGCCACAACGCTTCGAACTCGCCCTGCACACCTACCTCTGTGTCGGCAACATCCACCAGGCCCGTATCACCGGCCTCGAACACGCCGACTACCTCGACAACCTCGACCACCGAGCCCGAAAGACGCAAGACGCCGACCCCATCACGTTCACCAGTGAACTCGACCGCGTCTACCTCGACACGCAACAAGACGTCACCCTCCACGACCCCACCTGGAACCGCCGAATCGTCGTGCAACAAACCGGGGCCGGCAGCACCGTCGTCTGGAACCCCTGGATCGACAAGTCCAAACGTATGGCCGACCTGGGCGACGAAGAATACGAACACTTCTGCTGCATCGAGACCGGCTGCATCGCCGACAACGCGATCACGCTCGAGCCCGGCCAATCACACACCGTCGATCTGACGCTTCAAACCAAGTAAGTAAGCCGTGGCGCGGCTCGGGGGCCTTCAGGCCCCCTGCGGTGTGGTGGGGAGTGGGAGTGGGTTTTGGGGAGTGGTCTGCATCCATCTTTGCTCTCATGGAGGGTGCCTCTCCCCCTGAACCCCCACGCCCCCGGGTACCCTTCACCCACCATGATCCGCCGGGCTGGCCACATCCTGACTCTCGCGCTGGCCCTTGGGGGTTCGTGGGGCTGCACCTCGCAAGGCCTGCGGACCACGCAGTCGCTCTACGCCCAGGGCAACGTTGGCTCGGCCGTCGCTGCTGCCACCGTCTATGCCGACGAGCAGAAGGCCGGCCGGGACGCGATCATTGCGCAGCTCGAGCTCGGCCACATCCTCTTCACCGCCGACCGCCCGGCCGATGCGCTGGCCGCGTTTGATGCCGCCGAGGCCGCGATCGACCAGCTCGACCTCCTCGCCGATACCTCGGTCACCGAAGAGATCCTCGTCGCCTACACCAACCCCGAGCAGGCCCGCTACCGCCCCACCGCCACCGACCGCGTCATGTCGTCGGTGTTCCGTGCTCTGCTCTACCTCCAGCTCGGCCAAACCGACCGCGCCCGCCCCGCCCTCGTCGAAGCCAGCTTCCGCGTCGAAGATGCGCAAGCCAACTACACCACCCTCAACAAGACCTCGCAGGAAGCGCTCCAGCAGGCCTCCCGCGACAACGGCTTCAACGCCGAACGCACCACCCGCAACCCCACCTTCCAATCCGCCCTGAACGAACGCTACGCCAACGTCCGGGCCTACGTCGATGCCGACGGCTACAAGCACCCCCTCGCCGACTGGCTCCGTGCGATCTATCTCTTGAGCACGTCCAACGACCCCGCCGATGCCGACGTGGCTGTCGCGCTGCTCACCCGCGTGCAGCGGACGCTCCCCAACCACCCCGGCATCGCCCAGGACCTGCGAGCGGCGCAGCAGGCCGCAGGGTTCTCACTCCCCAACCCCCTTCCCCCCGGGAGGGGTGCCCCCGGTCTGGCCGGGGGTGGGGCGGGGGAACCACCAAGCATCACCCTCGAAACAAACCGCTCCATCTCCGCCCCCACCGCCCTTGGCAACACGACCTACATCGTCTTCGCTACGGGCCTCTCGCCGGTGCGTGACGAGTTCGTCGTCAACCTGCCGTTGTTTCTGGTCAACAACGAGGTCGATTTTTTCGGCATCGCTTTGCCGACGCTTGAGTACCGCGGCGACTTTGTCGCGGGTCTCGCCGTGCGGTCGGCCGAGGGTGTGGTCGAGGCGCAGTTGCTGGCCGACATCGACCGCGTTGTCAGCACCGACTTTGAATTGCAAAAGCCCGCGATGATCACCCGGGCCATCGGCATCGCCGTCACCAAGGCGACTACCGCCTGGGCCGTCGGCGAGGCCCTCGAAAACTCCGACCCGCTCGTCCAGTTTGCCGTCCGCCTGGGCATGGGCCTCTACCAATACGGCACCAACACCGCCGACCGCCGAAGCTGGAACACCCTCCCCAAACACTTCCTCCTCGCAAGAACACCCACCCCCGCCGACGGCGTCCTCACCCTTGAACCCCGGACCGGGCCAAACACCTCCATCAACGTGCCCACCACCGGCATCAATATCATCTACGTCCGGAGCATCCGGCCCAATACCCCGCTCCACCTCACCACCCTCCACCTGGAACCCGCACGATGAAACCACTCGCCGCCCTGAGCACACTCGCCGCCGTCCTCCTGCTCGCGCTCCTGCCGGCCTGCAAGACCGTCAACACCGTCGAGCCCGCCGCAGGCCCCGAGCCCGCGCCCATCGCCGACAAACGCATCACCACCGACTCGTCGCTCACCAACGCCGCCTACCCCGTCAACGTCTACGAAGACCAGACCGCCACCGGCCTGCGACGCATCGCCATCGAGCTCTACAACAAGACCTCCAAGGTCCAACGCGTCCAGTACCAGTTCGAGTGGTTCGACGACGCCGGCTTCCCCGTCTCCTCCCCACTGTCCACCTGGACCGACCTCACCCTCGCTGGCAAAGAACGCAAACGCTTCATGACCATCGCCCCCACCACCAAAGCCACCGACTTCCGACTCAAACTCATCGAAAAGATCCAACGCTGAAGAGTGGCCACAGATGGACACCGATGAACACCGATGAAAGACATGGCCACGGAACGCACGGAAGACATGGAATCAGAACAAAGAAAACTTCTTGTCTCTGGCTGCCACGACTTTTCTAAGCTTCCTGCTCATGCCCTTGCCTCCCCTTCCGTGTCTTCCGTGGCAAACCCTCCCCTCCAAATCTGTGTCCATCTGTGTCCATCTGTGGCTAAAAATGCCCTCCCCAAATCAAGGAAACACCATGCGAAACACACTCGCCATCCTCACCCTCTCCGCCCTCACCCTCGCCGGCTGCGGCACGAACCCCAAGATCATCGACGACACCGAGCTGCTCACCACCTACAAGCTCGACGTGCAGGACGTGGAGCGCTTCGCCGAGGAACTCGCGGTTGAACTGATCAACGCCGACGTCCTCGGACAAGACGGAAAGCCCTCGATCATCGTCGTCGAACGCTTCGTCAATAACACCAGCCAGACCAACCTCGACCGCGACCGCGTGCTCGGCCGGGTGCTCATCGCCCTGAACCGAAGCAACGTCGCCAAGGCCTACATGGGCGGCACGTCCATCGGCGAAGGCGAATCCGCACTCGCCACCGCCGAGGCCAAAGACCGAGGCGTCAACGAACGCAAATACAACTACGCCGTCATCACCAAGCTCTACGAAGACCGTGCCAGCGTCGGCAAGACCAAGCAGGCCAGCTACATCATCCAGATGACACTGGTCGACCTGAACGACGCCCTCGAACTCTGGCGCGACGAACGACGGATCACCAAACAAGGCGAACGCAAAGCCACGGGGTTCTGAAGCAACAATCAACGACCCACCCCAGAAGCTCGAGTTCACCGAACCCCGGCTTCTTCATGCACACAAGACGCTCAAGGCGACGCCAGCATCGGGCCCGCCGTGTCTGCGGGGTTCTTGATCGGGCCGATCGCGATCGGCAGGCGGATCGTGAAGGTGGTGCCCTCCTTCTCGCTGCTCTCCACCGTGATCTTCCCGCCGTGCTCATCGACGATCTTCTTGGTCACCACCAGCCCAAGACCCGTGCCACGCAGGCCCTTGGTCGAGTGGAACGGCTCGAACAAACGTAACCGCGTGTTCTCCGTCATCCCCTCGCCGTTATCAATAAACCGGATGACGATCTCGTCCGTCTCCACGTCAAACCCCGTCGTCAACGTCACCGCGCCCGTCTCCGACTCGCACGCATCCAACGCGTTACTCAACAAATTCAACGCCGCCTGATGGATCCCGCCCCCGTCCAACGGCAACGGCGGCATGTCCGGAGACAGGTCCGTGATCAGCGCCACCTTCTTGTTCTCGTACTGCTTGCTCACCAGCGCCACGACCTCTTCCATCAGCGGGTTGAGGTTCGTCATCTCAAGCTCCGGCTCGCGCTGCTTGCTGAACGCCAGCATGTTCATCGTCAACTCGTAGATGCGTTCAAGGTTCCGGCTCACGATCTCCCAGCCCGATTTCACCACGCCCATGTTCTGCTTGCGCAGCCCCAGCTCGACCACGTCCGCGCCGCCGCGCAGGCCCTGCAAAATGTTCTTGATCGAGTGCGACAGCGACGCGACCGTCTGCCCCACCGCAGCGAGCCGCTCGCTGCGCAGCCGTGCATCGACCAGGCGCAGGTTCGCCAGCGCCAGGCCCGTCTGCACGCCGATGGCGGTGAGCAGCGCGAGCTGGTCGTCGGTGTAGGTGTAGTTGGCGACCTG
>DAIOEG010000127.1:0-7252 GCA_036746415.1 Phycisphaera sp.
ATGTTTCGTCAGATATCAACCCTATTGTCAAAACTTTTGAAGATATTCTGCCGAAACCCGATTTCGACGATTTTAAAGGTCAAAAACTGTTGCTTTGGTCTTGCATTTCTCCACATTTGAGCCGATGCTTCATGACATGGCGACTCTAAGTGGACAAAAAGCGGATGTTTTGACGTCTGGCGATCCGGTGACCAGCGGCGATATCCGGGCGGCCCGGGGGGCAGCCCTGCGTTCTGCCCGTGCTGCGGCGGGGCTCTCGGCCCGAGAACTCGTGGAGCGAGTCAATACGCGGACTCCCGGGAGCGATCTGACCGACCACGCCTTGTACGCCTACGAGCGTGGCCGGGTGCTGCTGTCGGCCGAGGTTGCCGGCCGTGTCGCGAAGGTCCTTAAGACGCCCGTGGGTGAGCTGCTCGCAGGCGACCCCGACTACGCCGAGCGTCCCGGCTCGGTCGCGTTGCCCGACACGCCGGCCGTCGTGCAAGACCTGCCCGTCAGCCCGGCCACCCTTGCCTGGCTGTTGCCCACCCGCCAAGACCTGCTCCCCAAGCTCCGCCAACTGCACGCGACGCTCGGCGTCCTCGCGCGCCAGCTCCGAAACGCCCGTCCCGGCATGACCCGGCCCGCCTACCTCCTGGGCACCTTCGACCTCGCGCTTGACGAGTCGCAATCGCTGCTCGCCCACGCGGGCCTCACCCGCGCGATGCGTGCCGACCGCACCTGGGGCATCGACCAGCTCCAGACCCTCCGCGAAGCACTCACTAACACGCACAAGGCCCTGGGCCGACACCGCACCGCCCTGCTCGACTTGGACCCCTTGACCACACCGCCCACCGCCCCGGCCAGCGTGCAACAAAAAACCTATCGCGACGCCCGCCATCAACTCAAGCTCCGCGCCCGCGCGCTGCGTGACGCGACGCACGCCGTGCGCAAACTCGTGGCGAGCCACGCTTGATGCGTGGCTGATTGATGTAGACTCCATGACGATGCTGAAACCACCCCTTCCGAGGTTGCCATCCGCTAACAGCAAAATGCTGTTGCCACCTGGTTTGCGTCCGCTTGCCGGTCGTGCTGTCGCTTGGGTGTGCTTGTGTTTTGCGTGGCTCTGTCAGCCCGGCTGCGGCGACCACTTCGACCAGCTCGACCTGGACCTGGACCGGATCAACCAGTATTCGAGTCGGCCGTTGTCGGACGTGCTGGGCGCTGCGGTGACCGCTGGATACCTCGAATACCCGCTTATCGACCACAAGTACGAGCGGGCCCTCGACCACTTCCTCCTCCTTGCCGCCAAGGAAGGCCCAACCTCCAAACCCGATGCATTCCCTTTCACTTCTCACCGCTCCGCGTACTACCTCAACGTCTACCACGCCCTTGTCATCCGCTGCTGGCTCGACCACGGCGGACGCGAGCAAGACCCCAAGACCCTGACCCTCGACCCCGCCTGGCACGACGCCAAGGCCTACACCATCGACGCCCAGACCGTCTCGATCAACGACATCAAAACCCTCGCCCTCGCCACCGGCGACGCCCGGCTTGCCCTGCTGCTGAACGATGGCACATGCACAGGCCCCGCGCTCAGTAACTCCGCTTACGCCGCCGACACCGACGCCTTCGATCAGGATGTCGACAGGCACCTGCTCCGCGTCTTCTCGACGCCCAACCTGTTCACCAACGATGCCAGTGGCATCCTCGTCGCCCCGCACTGGCTCGCCCACGCCGTCGGCAGCGATGCGAGCCCTGCGCTGGGCGCGATCCTTGAACGCTACGTGCTGAACTCCGAGCCCAACAAGCTCAGCTTCCTGCGGGCCGTCAAGCACGGCAACGTCACGTTCCGCGAGCAGGACATGCGGATCAACCACCCCGCCAACAGGTGACGGCAAAGGGGCAAGACCACCGCGCCGATGCATCCCCGGGGTCACCATCGCCGCGACGGACGGTTCCTTCACCGACCAACGAGAGAACTCGCCGGCGACACGCGGACACGTTGCGCCGCGCTGCTTTCGTGATGCGGTCCTTGCTGCGTCACGCGGGTGTGCTTGCGCGGGCTGGGGTGTGAGGACGGGTGCGGGTGTGCTGATGGCCATGGTGAGTTCGACGCGGCTGGCGTCGAGTGTGAGGACGGTGGTCGCGGCCTTGCGCCTCGTCTCGCCGTCGGCATCCGGGGCGTCCATGAGCCGGGCGAGTGCAAGGACCGCGTTCCAGCGCAGCACGGCGAGGGCCGAGCACAGCGTGGTACGGTCGTGCGGTTCGTCGATGTTGGTGTTGGTGTGACTCATACGCGCCTCCTCTTAAGGGGCCGATGAGCAGGTTTTGTGCGCACGGATCGGTCGTCGGGTCCAGAAAACCCTTGATTGACAGATTAAAAAAATCTTTGCGCGTTTGGAAAAGACGTTGAAGGGAGGACAGAAAAGCGCGCACGATTGCGGTCTTGGGTGGGCTGTGATGAGCTGATGACGTCTGCTCAAAACCGCACGAGGACGGCGTCCGCACCGGAGGCCGTCGCCCTCCCTCCGGCTACTGGGGGGAGTGGGGAGTGGGTGTTGGGGAGTGGTATGCGTCCATGCATCGCAAATGCAGGCCACTCCCCACTCCTACTTCCCCCGCCCCGGCAGGTACCGCGCACGCCACGCCAGAAACATCGGGATCTCTCGCCGCGCGGTGTTCTCTGCGCCGGCCCTCGGGCCGCTGTCGCTGTGCTTGTGGCTGGGCCATTCTTCCAGCGCTTCGATGAACAGCCGGTGCTTCGCCATCGCCGCGACGTAGTCCTGCAATGCGCGGTGGTGGGTCACGGTCTTCGCGTCCGGGTGGCTGCCGGGGTGCGTCTGGATCGGCACGTCATACGGCCTCAGGTACCGATCGACCCGCCGGTACTGCACGCCTTCCTTCGCGTCCCAGCCCCAGTGGCTCTGCTTGGGCGAGCGGAAGCACGGGTGTGTGACCACCGCCACAAACCGCCCGCCGGGGTGCAGCGCCTTGGTCACAGACCCCATCGCGCCTTCCAAATCAGACAAGTCCTGCAACGCCAGCACGCACGTCACCACGCTGTAACGCCCCGGCTTGAGCACGCCCCCCGACTTGCTCCGCAGCACGCCGTCGCTGAACACCTTCCCCGCATCCGCCACCAGATACTTCGCCTCCCGGGGCCCGCGACGCTTCGCCAACTCAATCAACGGCCCCGAAGCGTCCACCCCCGTCACCTTCGCCCCACGCTTCACCAGCAGCCGGCACAACACCCCCTGACCACAACACAAATCCAACACCTTCAACCCCGACAACACATCCCCATCCGCACCCTTCTCCCTCGCCGCAAACCGACGCGACTCCTCCAACAAATGCATCACCCCCGGCAACACCACCTCCCGGTGAAACTCGCTCCCCTCGTCCCCCACCAACCCGTCGTACCACGACGCATTCTCCGACCACGCCGTCGGCGAAGCACTCTCCACCCCACCCGGAAGTTGGTCTTTCACCTCTGCCGTATCACGCGCACCCGCAACCCGACGACCCGCCGGCTTCTTCTTCAACCCCCGCCACAGCACCTTCTTCTTCCGCATCCGCAAAGCTTACAGCGTTACACTCCACACCTCACAACCACAACCCCCAGAAGCCCACGTTCACCGAACGTGGGCGTCCGAGACCCCACCATGACCGCCCCCGCCCCCTACCTCGACCCCGCCAACAAATCCATGGAAGACATCGTCTCGCTCTGCAAACGGCGCGGCTTCGTCTACCCCGCCTCCGAGATCTACGGCGGCATCAACGGCTTCTGGGACTACGGCCCCCTCGGCACCGCACTCAAAAACAACATCCGAGACCACTGGTGGCAGTGCATGGTCAACACGCCCCCCATCGGCCCCGATGGCACCCCCATCGACATCGTCGGCCT
Organism: Phycisphaera sp.; assembly: GCA_036746415.1. Taxonomy (GTDB): domain Bacteria; phylum Planctomycetota; class Phycisphaerae; order Phycisphaerales; family Phycisphaeraceae; genus DAIOEG01. Next base: position 3,887 of record DAIOEG010000127.1, read on the forward strand.
CGACTCCGCCATCATCCAAAACCCAAAAGCATGGGTCGCCTCCGGACACGTCGGCGGGTTCAACGACCCCATGGTCGATGACAAGGAAACCAAGCAGCGCTACCGGGCCGACCACCTCTACGTCTACCAACCCAAAGACAAACAAGGCACCGCCTACGCCTTCATGCAAGGCGACCAGGACAAAGCCCAGAAACGCATCACCAAGTCCAAACGCCCCCTCGCCGACTTCGACCTCCTGCCGTACCTCGAAGTCGACCCCGCCCACTACCTCAACATCCTCGGCCCCGACGCCGACAAGCCCGGCTCCCTCACCGAGCCCCGCCAGTTCAACCTCATGTTCATGACCTACGTCGGCGCCATCCAGTCCGACGATAACAAGGCCTACCTCCGCCCCGAAACCGCCCAGGGCATCTTCCTGAACTTCAAGAACGTCGTCGACACCTGCCGCGTCCGCGTGCCCTTCGGCATTGCACAGATCGGCAAGTCCTTCCGAAACGAAGTCACACCCCGCAACTTCATCTTCCGCTCCCGTGAGTTCGAACAGATGGAGATGGAGTTCTTCTGCCCCCCGGAAGACTCCCAGCGCTGGTACCAGTTCTGGAGGCAGGAACGCTACAACTGGTGGCTGTCCCTTGGCATCGACCCCCGGAATCTGATCTTGCGAGATCACGACCCCGATGAACTGTCGCACTACTCCAGCGCCACCGTCGACGTCGAATACAAGTACCCCTTCTCCGCCCCCGGCTACGGCGAGCTCGAGGGCGTCGCACACCGCGGCAACTTCGACCTCACCCAGCACACCCAGCACTCGGGCAAAGACCTCTCCTACTTCGATCAGGAACTCCAACTCAAACTCCAGGCCGATGGCGTCCCCCCGGAAGACGTGAAGAAACGATCGCGCTATCTGCCGCATGTGATCGAGCCCGCGTCCGGCCTGACCCGGGCCGTGCTGGTGCTGCTCTGCGAGGCCTACACCCCCGACGACTCCCGCCCCAGCAAGATGTACATGCGCTTCAAGCCCAAGTTCGCCCCCGTCAAGGCCGGCGTCTTCCCACTGGTCAACAAAGACGGCATGCCCGAAGCCGCACACAAGCTCTACATGCAGCTGCGACAACACATGCCCGTCGACTACGACCCTAAACAAACCATCGGCAAACGCTACGCCCGCATGGACGAGATCGGCACCCCCTACTGCATCACCATCGACGGTGAAACGCTCACGTCCCACACAGTCACCGTCCGCGACCGAGATACGCAACAACAAGAACGCATCCCCCTCGACAGCGTCCAGTCCTTCCTGCTCGCAAAGCTGGCGGAGTGAGGGGCTGAGGGTTAGGGGTTAGGAGTTAGGGGTCAGGGGTCAGGGGTCAGAGATTGCAGACCACGACAACATTCCCCTTCCACCTTCTGCGTTCCGCGTTCCGCGTTCAGACCACTCCCCACTCCCCCCCGGGCCTACGCCTCCTCGATCTCCCGCGTCTTGCTCGCCACCATCTCTTCCACCTTCGACTCGTGCTTCTTCACCAGCTCCTGCACCTCTTCCTTGGCCTTGGCGATGTCGTCCTCCGACAGGCCCAGCGACTTGTCCTTGGCCGCCGCGTCCAGGTGCTTGTTGCCGTCCCGGCGGGCGTTGCGGATCGTCACCTTCGCCTGCTCGCCCATCTGCTTCACCGTCCCCGCCAGCTTCGCCCGACGCTCGCCCCGTCCGGATCCCCTTGAGCTCGCTCTTGAGGTAGTCCGTCCCCTTCTCCATCCCCTCTTCCGTCTCCAGCATGATCGTGTCCAGGTCCATCGCGTGTTCCACCTTGCTGCTGGCAACGTAATCCACCCGCCCCGGCCGTGCCTATACCCCTCAAAAAGAGCCGCGCACGAAGTAAGCGGTCTCTCATCGATCAGTGTGACGATTGAATCATTCCCCGCTTCGCCTGTCCCATGCCGTGATGGACACGTTGTCGACCGCAAGAGGCACGGAGGCCAGCGATCAGTCATCCACAAAGAAATCCGAGTCGAGGCGTTTCACGTCGAAGGTGTTGACGGTGGTGACACCCACGCCGAAGTCGATCATGTAGTCGGCGAGCTGTTGGCCATCGATCAGGACGACCTTGGTCTCGATGTTCTTGACGTAATCGTGGGCGGTCTGGGCGAAGGTGGTGGTGGTGATGAAGATGCCTTTTTTCGCTCGGACTCCCTGCAACGCGCCAACAAACGCTTGAACGTCGGGCCTGCCGACGCTGCCTTCTGAATAGCGTTTGGCTTGCAGATAGATGGTGTCCAGGCCGAGGCGGTCTTCCTTGATGATGCCGTCGACGCCGCCGTCGCCGGACTTACCCAGCGCTTGGCCCGCATCGCGCAAGGTGCCCCCGTAGCCCATCGTGACGATCATGCGGATGACCAGTTTTTCGAAGAACGACGGCGACATGTCCTTGATGGTGGTGAGGATCTCGTTACGCAAGGCCGAGCGAATCTCGTCATGGGCGGCCTCTATCCGCTCCTCTGGAGATTCGCGGTTAATCACTTCGTCCCCGGCGGGCTTCACAGCCGGCAAGTTGACTTTCCTGTTCCTGGTTGAGGCGGACGCCCAGTTCGTTACCCATGCCGGGAAGTGCTGAGCTAAGTAATCCTCGTCGATGATTGCAGGGGCTTGAAGCACCGCTTCTTGACCAGCGTCGGTGATACGGAACCAGCCGCGTTTAGGCTTCTCCAGAAGCTCGGCTTTCAACAGATGGGAGACTGCCCAGCTTGTCCGATTGACATAACGCCGTCCACCGCTGGAAATCGTTTCTCGTCGGTCTTCGTCGCTGAGCCTCAAATGATCCGCAACAATCTCGGCAGCATCCGCGGTGCGATGCGGCGCACCATCTCTCGCCAGTTGCAGCACCGGCTTTGTCATCGATTGCCAAGGTGGGCATGCCATCCGGCGAATATAACGAAGTGTGCCAGTAGGCGGGATCAGGATGGGGGACCGCTTACTTCGTGCGCGGCTCGTTAAGCGATCATCAGCCGACGACGGTGCCGATCTTCGCGCCGCCGACGACGGCGGCGATGTGGCCCGGTTGTTTCATGTCGAAGACGACGATGGGGATGCCTTGTTCCTGGCATTGGGCGAAGCTGGCGACGTCCATGACCTTGAGTTGCCTGGCGATGGCCTCTGTGAAGCTGAGCTTGTCGAACTTCACGGCGTCCTGGTGTTTCTTGGGGTCTTTGTCGTACACGCCGTCGACCTTGGTGGCTTTGAGCAAAGCGTCGGCCTCGATCTCCGAAGCGCGGAGCGAGGCGGCGGAGTCGGTGGTGAAGAAGGGGTTGCCGGTGCCGGCGACGAAGATGACCACCCGACCCTTTTCGAGGTGACGGATCGCCCGGCCACGG
>DAIOEG010000128.1:0-7205 GCA_036746415.1 Phycisphaera sp.
CAGGAGTGAAGTGGACCAATCAACGCCGTTGAGCGGACCAGCGTTGAACGAACGCGTCGTACTGCTCGGGCGTGTCGATCCCGGGGCGTGGGGCGTCGGCGTGGACGATGTGGATCGCGTAACCGTGCTCCAAGACGCGGAGCTGTTCGAGCTTCTCGGCCTCTTCAAGCGGCGTGGGGCACAGCGTCGGGTACAGCCGGAGGAAGCCGCGTCGATACGCGTACAGGCCGGGGTGCTTCCACAGCGGCAGCGTGGACGCCGTGCCTCGCAGCACCGCGTCGCGGTCGAGCGGAATCCGGCTTCGGCTGAAGTACATCGCGCGTCCCCGCCGATCGATCACGAGCTTGACGATGTTGGGGTCGCCCGGGTCTTCGTCACGGCCGAACGGGCTGGCGAGCGTCGCCATCGGTACATCGTGCTGTGACGTGATGCCTTCGATGAGCTTGTCGATCGTCGCGGGCGGGACCTCGGGCTCGTCGCCCTGCACGTTGACAATGACCGCGTCCTCGGGCATCGCCGGGTCGATCAGCTGCACGGCCTCGGCGAGTCGTGATGTGCCGTTGGGGTGCTCGCCGGTCATGACGGCCTCGCCGCCGAATTGCATGACAGCGTCAAAGATGCGCGCATCATCGGTCGCGACGACGACCCGGCTGACGCGCTGCGCCAACCGCACTTGCTCAACGACGTGTTGGATCAATGGCTTGCCGGTGCGGTCTACAAGCGGCTTGCCGGGGAAGCGGACAGAGGCGTAACGGGCCGGGATGATGGCGAGCGCTTGTTGCATGGGTGTGTGCGGAGGCAAGTGAGCCACAGATGGACAAGGATGCACGCGGATGAAGACTCATGCATCGCCACGGAACATAAAGAAGCCACTGAAATGAGTCGTCATCGAGAACACTCAGACACTTGCCTTGCTCGATTCAGTGCTTTCTTCATATTCCGCGGCGATGCATGACTCTCATCTGCGTCCATCTGTGTCCATCTGCGGTTACAAACTCTGACTGCCTTCTCCGCGTCCACCGCGCCTCTGCGGTTGAAAACTGATTCGTGAGCTTTACGCCGACAGCGACTCGCTCAACGTGCGGATCTGCTGCATGCGGTCGCGGATGTCGCGGTAGCTGATATCGGCCTGCAACAGTGATGAGGCATACTGCTGCGCGACCTTCAGCTTCTCAACGTCGCGTTCCTTCTCGGCCAGCATGAGGTACGCGAGCATGATGTCGTACTGCAGCTCTTTGCCCATCGTGTCGTCGCGCAGGTCGTGCATGTCGAGGCCTTTTTCCAGCGTCGTGATCGCTTCACTGGTCCAGCCCTTGTGGAAGAAGCACTTGCCGAGCAGGAGGTGTGCGCCGGATCGGCTCTTGGGCTCGCCGGTTGCTTGCTGGAGCGAGCCGATGGCGTCGTCGATCTTGCCGGCCTGATATTGGCGTCGGCCGAGCTCGTACTTCAGCCGAAGGTCGGTGGGGTAGTTCTTCACGCGCTCGGCAAACTCGACCAGCTCGAAGTCGAGCCGGTTCTGCACGGCCTCGTCGAGCTTGCGCTTGTATTCCTCATCGCCGGGCGCGGCGTCCACGAACTGCTTGTAGTTGCGGATCGTGCGCTGGTGCTGCTTCATGCGGATGTCGCCGGCTCGCAGCTTGTGTCGGTACTGGCCGGTGGACTTGAACGCGGCTTGGAGCAGCTTGATCGCCTGCTCCTCGTGCTCCTCGTCTTCAGCGCGGAGCATCGCATCGACGAGCTTGTTCAGCTTGTCCATGTCGTCGGGTGTTTGTTCGTAGTCGGCCTTGCGTGAGGCGATGAGCTTGGCATTGGCGTCGCCCCCGCCGTGCGTCGAGAGGCCGCGCTGGATCTCTTCCTGCTGGTCCTTGTCCTTGACGTTATCGAGGGTCTTGCTGACGTCCTTGCGCTCCATGGTGTAGCGCTGGGCCTCGAGGTCTTTCATCGCCGCCAGCAGCTTGTCGTCCGAGGGGTCCAGCGACAGGGCCCGGCGGTTGGCCTCGACGGCCTTGTCGTACCGGCCGATCTCGCTGAAGCGGTCGCGGATGTCCAGCAGCAGCGACTTGCTAGGCTTTTTCGATGTCGCGTTGAAGTCCATCGCCATCGACCCGATCCAGAATGCCACCTCGCCCAGCGCGTAGTCCCCGTTGCCCTCTTCCTGGTCGGCGGCCACCGCGAGTTTCATCACCTCGTAGGCGAGGCGGGGGTCGGTAAAGTCCATCGCCCAGATCTTCTCGGCCTGAAGCATGCGGTCGATCGTCTCGCTGCCGAGCGTCTTGAACTTCTCGCCCATGCCAGCGGGCTTGCCGCCGGCGACCTTGCGACGCTTGGCGACCTCGAGCAGCGCCTCGTGCTTGGCCATATTGTCGGGGTCGTGACGCAGGCCGGAGATGTAGAGCTCGACCGCGTAGTCCCACTGCTTGGAGTCCGCGACGGTGTGCGCGTGTTCGAAGAAGCGTTCGCCTTTGTGGGGGTCGCGATTGTACTTCTTGCTGTCTGCGGGCTTGCCGACCGCGGCTGCTGAAGTTGCGTCCGCTGGGGAGCTGGCGTCTGCCTCTTTCTTTTTTCCAAAACCGAATAGGGCCAAGGCGGGTCTCTCCTAACTTAGGCCCGCGAGAACGGGCCGCAGGACCACAGATCGTCATTTGCAGAAGCGGTCAGTGTACCGTATGCACCCCACGCCGGACCAGCTTGTGAGAGTCGCGCGTGTGAGTGGGCGCTGAGCATTCTTTTGACGGTTCATGAATGGCGAGACACACCATGACGCGCGTCGCAATCCAAGGAGCCACCGGCCGGATGGGCCAACGGCTGGTCGCCCTCACCCACGAGCACCCTCGGCTGACGCTGGCCGGGTCGCTGGGGCGTTCGCAACCGATCACCGCCGAGGCGTTGCGCGGGGTCGATGTCGTGGTCGACTTCTCGTCCGCCGCCGCGCTGCCGGCCGTGTTGGACGCGTGCACCTGCGCACAGGTCTCGCTGGTCCTGGGCACGACCGGGCTGGAGCCGTCGCACCACGCGGCGCTGGACTCGGCGGCGCAGCGCATCGCGGTGTTGCAGGCGTCGAACTTCTCGGTGGTGGTCAACGTGTTGCACCACCTCGCGGCGCAGGCCGTGACGCTGCTGGGCGACGGCTGGGACCTCGAAGTGCTCGAGATGCATCACCGCTACAAGCTCGATGCGCCCTCAGGCACAGCGATGGCGCTGGCGCACACGATCGCCCGCGCCGCCGGCCGATCGGACGACTGCATCAAGCTCGCGCGGCACGGCCACCACGCCCCACGACAGCCCGATGACATCACGGTCCAGACCCTCCGCGTCGGCGACCACCCCGGCGAGCACACGCTCTTCTTCGCCGCGCCCGGCGAGCGCCTCGAACTCAAACACGTCAGCACCAGCCGGGACAGCTACGCAAGCGGCGCGCTGCGCGCCGCGCACTGGCTGCACGACAAACCGCCCGGCCGATACCACATGCGCGACGTGATGGGCCTGCCAGCACCGACCGACCGCTCGGGCGCTTGAACGCGCCGCGTCACAGCGAAGCGCTGATCAGCTGCTTAAGCTCCAGTGCGTCGGCTGCTTCAAGCGTCCCGCTGGGCCAAGGCGCGGCCAAGCCCCGGCCATCGGCGTACTTGGGGATCAGGTGGAAGTGCACGTGCATCACGACCTGCCCGGCCGCGCTGCCGTTGTTCTGAAGCACGTTAAGCCCGACGCACCCGGTCGCACGCATGAGCGCCGCCGACACCCGCGCGACCGCCACACCCAGCGCACCCGCCGTCGCTTCGTCGCAAGCATCGATCGTCACAAACGGCTTCTTGGGGATCACCAGCGTGTGCCCCCGGCTGATCGGCCCGATGTCGAGAAACGCAAGCGTGTGCGCATCCTCATACACCTTGTGACAAGGCACCTCGCCGGCAACGATCTTGGTGAAAATGGTCATGCCGTGATATTAGATCACTGTGTTCAATCGCATCGGATGCTCCACTGCGGGTGCATGCTTTTCGATGACACACGCCGGTCAGCCAGCGGTGGACAAAAGCTCGCTCGCGATGCCGGGCGCGGGCAGGTCGCTGTGGCCCATGAGGGCTTCGTCGATCGCGCGTGCGGCGCCTCGGCCCTCGGCGATGGCCCAGACGATCAGCGATGCGCCGCGGCGCATGTCGCCGGCGACGAAGACCTTCTCGACGTTGGTGCGGAACCGGCCGTACTCGGCTTGCACGACGCCGCGTTGTACGTCCACGCCCAGCTTCTGGATGACCGACGGCGTGTCGTGTCCGGTGAAGCCGATCGAGAGGAGCACGAGCTGCGCGGGGAGTCGTTCGAGCTGGCCGGTGTGTGTGCTGACCCATCGGCCGTCTTGTTTGTGCCAGTCGAGCCGTTCGACTTCCATGAAGCCAACGTGGCCGGGCCGGGCGGGGTCTTCGATGAAGGCGCGGGGCAGGACGCCGTATTCGCGGGGGTCTCGGTCGAACTTGGCCGAGCCCTCGGCGTGGCCGTAGTCCACGTAGAACGTGCCGCTGGGCCCGGGCCAGGGGTGCTGGTCGTCGCGTTCATCGGGCTCGCGTTCGCGGCGGGTGATGTTCGTGATGGATCGGCAGCCCTGACGGATCGCCGTGCCGATGCAGTCGGTCCCTGTGTCGCCGCCGCCGATGCTCACAACGTCCAGCCCGCGCGCATCGAGCATCGGCACATCGTCGCCGACATGCGCATCTCGCCACGGCCCATCGGCGCTGCGGTCCTCGCCCGCATCGAGCAGACGCTTCGTCGTGCTCCACAGGTACGTCATCGCGCGGTGGATGCCCTTGAGGCCCCGGCCGGGAAGCTCGGCAAGGTCACGGCCCTTGAGCGCGCCGCATGCAAGCAGCACAGCATCGAACTCTTCGAGCAGCGTCTGCGGGTCGATCGCCTTGGCGTTGCGCGCGCTGCCGTGGTCCGCGACATCGCCGCCGATGTTCGCGTGGGTGACGAACTGGATGCCTTCCTCGGCGAGAAGCTTGACGCGGCGTTCGATGTGCTTCTTCTCGAGCTTCATGTTGGGCACGCCGTACATGAGTAAGCCGCCGATACGGTCGTCGCGCTCGAATACGGTGACGCTGTGCCCGGCCTTGTTCAGCTGGTCCGCCGCCGCCAGGCCCGCCGGCCCGCTGCCCACCACCGCGACCTTCTTGCCGGTGCGTTGCAGGGGCGGTGAAGGCACGACCCAGCCGTTCTCAAACGCCTTGTCGATGATCGCGCACTCGATGCTCTTGATCGTCACCGCCGGCTCGTTGATGCCCAGCACGCACGCGCTCTCGCAGGGCGCGGGGCAGATGCGCCCCGTGAACTCCGGGAAGTTGTTGGTGCGCGCCAGCCGGTGATACGCCTCCTTCCAACGCCCGCGGTACACAAGGTCGTTCCACTCGGGGATCAGGTTGTCGATCGGGCAGCCCGGCTCGCTCTGGCAGAACGGCACGCCGCAGTCCATGCAGCGCGCGCCCTGGTCCTTGAGCGTCTGCTCGTCGTGCCGGGTGTAAATCTCGTAGAAGTCATTGATCCGCACTGCCGGGCTGCGCGAGGGCATCGGCTGGCGGTCGTATTCCATGAATCCGTTTGGTTTACCCATGTTGCTTCGCTCATGAATGTGGAACCGCGGATGGACGCGGATGTCAGAACTGGTGAACCAGTCGCTTAAACTCAAGCCGGCCTTGGCCAAAATTGAAAAGTAAGCCGACGTGGAAATGGCTCGCTTTCAGGTAATTGATGGTTTGTGCCATGTGGATAGAGTCGATGGATTTTGCGACTTTCAGTTCAAGGATGAGACAGTCATTGACAACTAAATCTGCCAGGTAGTCGCCCACGACCACGTTGTCGTACACAACCTGAATTGAGCGTTGCTGATGGACCTCAAGCCCACACTTGCGAAGCTCGTGTGCCAAAGCGTTCTCGTACACCTTCTCCAGAAAGCCGCAGCCCAGCGTGTTGCTGACCGTGAATGCACAGCCAATCACTCGCTCGGTCAAGTCCTTCATCGGCCCCGGTTCAAGGGTGCCTGATCCGCGTCCATCCGCGTTCATCTGCGGTTTCAAACTCTGATCTGCATCACCCATGGCCAAGCTCCGCGCCGCCCGGCGCTTGTTCCGCCGCGATGCGTTTTTGTTTTTCCAGGACTCGGCGGTAGTCGACGGGCATGACCTTCTTGAACTGTGGCAGGACGCGTTGCCAGTGTTTGAGGACGTAGGCGGCGACGGTGGAGTCGGTGTAGCGGTGGTGGTTCTCGATGAGGGTGCGCAGCTCGTGCTGGTCTTCGTCGTGGTTCAGGGTTTCGAGGTCGACCATGCCGAGGTTGCAGCGTTGGAGGAAGTCGTCGTCGCGGTCCCAGACGTAGGCGACGCCGCCTGACATGCCTGCGGCGAAATTACGGCCGGTGGGTCCGAGGATGACGGCCCTGCCGCCGGTCATGTATTCCAGGCCGTGGTCGCCGACGCCTTCGACGACGGCGATCGCGCCGCTGTTTCGCACGCAGAAGCGTTCGGCTGCGAGGCCTCGGAAGTACGCTTCGCCACTGGTAGCCCCGTACAAGGCGACGTTGCCGATAACGATGTTGTCCTCGGGCTTGAAGCGGACGTTGGCGGGGGGCTTGACGACGATCGTGCCGCCGCTGAGGCCCTTGCCGACGTAGTCGTTGGCGTCGCCTGTGACGCTGATGCGGATGCCCGGCGCGAGCCACGCGCCCAGCGACTGGCCGGCCGAGCCGGTGAGGTTCACGGTGATCGTGTCCGTGGGCAGGCCCTCGCCGCCGTGCAGCTTGCTGACGTGGTAGCTGAGCATGGTGCCCGCGGCGCGGTCGAGGTTGGTGACGGGCAGGTCGATGGTGACGGGCTTCATGTCGCGCAGCGCGGGCTGAGCGAGTTTGATGAGTTGATGGTCGAAGTGGTCTTCGACGCCGTGGTCTTGTTGTTGGAGCTTGCGTGTGCCGACGTTGGGTCGCATGGCGTGAGCGGGCGTGAGCAGGGCGGAGAGGTCCAGGCCCTTGGCTTTCCAATGGTCCACGGCGTCTTTGGTCTTGAGCAGGTCGACTCGGCCGATGAGCTCGTCGAAGGTGCGGATGCCGAGCTTGGCCATGATGGTGCGGGCTTCCTCGGCAACCATGAAGAGGTAGTTCACGACGTGCTCGGGCGTGCCGGTGAACTTCTTGCGCAGCTGCTCGTCCTGTGTGCACACGCCGACGGGGC
>DAIOEG010000129.1:0-7198 GCA_036746415.1 Phycisphaera sp.
CCTTTTCGACAAACGGCGTGTGGCCCTTGGGCAGGCCGCTCTGTGCGGGCGGCACGCCGACGTTGGCGTACATGCCGAAGTACTTGCGTTCCTCCGGGTCGGTGGGGTTGTAGGCGAGGTACTCGGCGGGGATGATCTGGTCGGTGTCGATGTCGTCACCCAGAACAAACGCGGGGCCGGTGATGGTGGTTTGCATGGAGAGACTTTAGCAAGGACGGCGGAGGGGGATCGGGGATCGGGGATCGGGGGCGGGGGATGAAAATGTTGGGTTTGTGGCATCGCTTCGAGTCTGCGACCCGACTCATGATTCACGTTGCCTGCAGCCAGACGCTTCGCTGCGCTCAGCGTCGGCGTGAGGTGGCTGCTTTCTAACCCCGAACCCCTGACCACTGACCCTTGACCCTTGACCCTTGACCCTTGCCCCCTGACCTCACTGCGTGATGGTTTGTTCGATGACGCGGAGTTGCTGGGCGACTTCGGGTTTCATGCGTGGGCCGAGCAGGAGTCGTAGTTCGTCGAGGAGTTTGCGGGCTTGTGCGCGTCGTCCGGCGTTGGCCTGGGCTTGTGCGGTGTCGAGGAACAGGCCGATGATCGGGTCATCGGTCGCGGGTTGGACGAGGTTGCCATCGGGGCCTTCGAGCAGCGAACGTGCGACGCCGAACGCCTTGGCAAGTTGATCCGTCTCCAGCGCGGCGCGGATGAGCCCGCGGTACGCGCGCTCGCGCTGCTCGTCTGACAGCACCAGCGGCTCTTCCAGCAACATCTCAAAGTCGATCGACGCGACCCGTGCCCGGCCCGACGCGAGCCGAAGCTCCGCGCGGTCCAGCAGCAGCCAACGCCCCGACACCGACAACGGCACGCCGGGACGGGCCTCGAGCGCCGCGGTCATCATCGACTCACGCAACGCGTCCGTCCCCGGCTTGTTCGCCAGCCCCCGCTCCACTTCCAGCACACGCTCTTCCGCCACACGGCCGGCCATCGCCACCAGCGCCCGGTCCCACGCCTCGCGGGCCTGACCGCTGTCGGGCGGGTGCTGTGCGAGCGCTGCCATCGTCTGCGGGTTTCGCCCGCGCTGCTGTGCGGCGGTGATCACGATGGGCTGGATGATCGGGTCGTCCGCGCGTTCGGCCAGGATGATGAGCGTCCGCTGCGAGTCGGCCCACGCCTTGGCCGCCGCCTGCTTCACCGACGGGTCCGGGTGGTCCACCCACCGGGCGATGCGCTCGTAGTCGCTCTCGCCACCGACCCGGCCCAGCAGCGTCACCACCTGCGGCGGCGGGTCGCTCGGCACTTCTTCCACGAACTGCCGGACCCGCCGAAGCACCCGCGACTTCTGCGCTTCATCAAACATGCCACGCTCGCCCGACGCCGCCAGCACACCCGCCGCCTCCGAACGCAGCGCCGGGTCCAGCAGCAACCCGTACGCCGCCTCGATCGCCTGCGAACGCGGCGCCCGCGTCAACAGACGCAGATACGCCCGAAGCGTCGATGTCACGCGCTCGGCATCGGCGCTCAGTTTGTCCGCCACGATGTCCGCCGCCGCCTCGTCCGCCAGGTCACGCAGCACGATCGCCGCCCGACGCCGCATCTCCGGCAGCTCGTCGTCCAGCGTCTTGCGCAGCGCGCCACGCAGCCCGTCATCAAACGGCTCGCCCGCCGACAGCCGCTGCTCGGCCAGCGACATGCCCAGGTCGCGCATGGTCTGCAACTCGTCACCGAGCAGGTACGTGAGTACCCTGGGCCGGTCTTCGGACGAGCTGATGCGGTACTGGGCCGTCATCGACTCGCGGAGGCGATCGACGAGTTTTTTAGAGTCAAAGACCTCGGCGCTGTCGCGTCGGACGAAGTTCTCGCGCAGGCGTCGTTCCCACTCGGCGGAGTTGAGGCGGCGCGCTTCGCTCCACCACGCGTCCCACTGGCCCCGATCCTCGCCGAAGGTCGTGATGCCCGTGAGGATCGCCAGCGCGTCGAACGCTGCGCTGCGGACCTCGGCGGGGTGCTGGTTGCCGCTGAGCGGGAGCACGACGTCGACGGTCTGCTGCGTGCGTTGATGCCCGAGGCACAAGATCGCGCGGTTGCGTGCGGGCTGGGTGACGTTGGGGTCGTTGGCCATGGCCGTCAGGCGTTCGAGCATGACCGGGTCGTTGAACCGGCCGGTGGCCTTGGCCAGGTCATCGAACACGGTCGAGTCGATATCGCCAAGCCGCGCAAGCATGGGCCGCCACAGGTCCGCCGGCGGAGCGCTGGACCGCGCGGCGACGGCCTGCGCAACGCCCTGATTCACCTGAGCCGTCTGCAACGCGCTCAGCCCCGGCAGCGCCGGCGCAAGACCCGCCGACAACGCCTCGAGCGCCTTGGGCTCACGGTCCACCAGCCCTAAGAGCTGCTCGGCCGCGCCCGCCCGGCCCGCCAGCGACGTGCCCGGCGAGGTCATCACTTCATACGGCACGCGCACCGGCGGAGGCAGCGTCGCCGCGTCCAACGCCACCGGCGCATCGCTCAGCCGTGGCTGTTGGCAACTGACCAAAAGCACCAGCACCAGCACCGCCGTGAACCACGCCGACACCGACCTGCGGACCCGGGAGATCGACTGGCAAGGGTTCTGGGGCACGTGCGGTTCCGAAGCAGAGGGTCGTGGGGTGTTGACGGGTTGTTGTAGGGTGGACGGAAGGTCCGCCCTATCATACGGTTGGGAAGGGTCGCGAGACGGTTGGCACCGCGTTTGCGGGGCTTACAGGGTACATCGTGCGAACCCGTGGATGACCATGAACGATTGGCAAGACCCCCAAGACGCAGCCGAGCAGCACGCCCGCAAGGCCGAGGGCTTCTTCAAAGCCGGGCAGTGGTCCGACGCGCTGCGCGAACTTCGACAGGCGTTGAAGAAAGACCCGGATCGCCCGGACTTCTTCGTCGGCATGGGCATGGCCCTCGAAGCGCTCGGTCGATCCCGCGCAGCGCGCAAGGCCTACCGACGCGCCACCTCTGCCGACGAACTCACAACGCCCGCATTACTTGGCCTTTCGGCAGGTTTATTGCGTGTGCGCGACCCCGAGCTGGCAGTCGTGACGCTCGAACGCGCGATTGCGCAGGACCGAGACAACCCGCTGCCATACGCACTGCTCATCCCCGCGTATCAGCAGCTGGGCGACCCCGATCAGGCCGAGCTGATGTTCCATCACGCGGTGATGCTCGACGACAAGCACGCGCCGGCGTACGCGCACCTGGCCGATTTATTTGCGCAAAGCGGCGAGCTGGACCGGGCGATCTGGTGCTGGCACAAGACCGCCGAGCTGGCAGCCGACTTCCCCGGCGCGTACGTCAACCTGGCACGCCTGCACTGGCGCAAGGGCCAGACCCAGCGCAGCCGTGAACACTACGAGAAGCACCTGCGTCAGTTCCCACAAGACCTGCAGGCCCGCATGGAGGTCGGCGGTCTGCTGGCCGCGATGAACCTGCACGCCGAGGCCGCGACGCTGTTCCGCACGCTGCTCGAAGAGCACCCCGACCTGGCACCCGCTCACCGGGCGCTCGGTGAGTTGTCGCTTTTGCAAGGGCACCTTGACGCGGCCGAAAAGCGGTTCAAGAAAGCGGCCGAGCTGCAACCGGATCAACCCGGTGTGTACCTGGGCCTGGCCCGTGTGCACATCCAACGCGGGCAACTCGGCGAGGCCCACGACATGGTCTCGCAGGAGCTGAACAACGACGACCCCAGCGGCCGATTGGCACTCGCGCTGGCGCGGGCGCTCATCGAGCTGCGCAGGCCGGCCGAAGCCGTTGATGTGCTGACGCCCTGGCTGGACCCGCCGCGGGACGATGCGCCGCCGGCGGTGGACGAGATCGACGAGGCCGCGCCGCTCGAAGCGTTGCAGAACACCGAGGATACGCCGGAGCAGGACCCGCACGACGATGATGCGCCCGCCGCGGAGTCGGTTGCAAACGCTGGCGACGCCGACGCTGCGGCGCTTGCGAACGCCGATGCCCCGCTGCGTGAGCAGTCCCCCAGCATCGCCGCTGATGCGCTGATCTGCCGGGGCGTGGGCCTGCTGCAGACCGCCCGGATGGACCGCGGCATCGCGGACCTGCGCGAAGCGCTGCGCTACCGGCCCGACCACCCGCTCGCGCTGTTCAACCTCGCGCTGGCATCGATGGAACGCAAGCAGTTCCACCGCTCGCTGCTGTGGCTGCAACGCGCGCGGTTCCTCCGCCCCAAAGACAAAGACCTGAAAAAACTCGCCCGCAAACTCCGCTGGCGCTGGCTCAAACACCGCGTCCAACAGCTGCGTGGCAAATGATGCGGTGCGCCGCTCGACGCGTGAAGAGTGCTTCGCTGCAGATGAACGCAGATGTTGAGTGAGGCAGGCCACGGTGCTGCACGCATCGATTGCTTGGATGGTGAGTTCGTCACCTTCGTGTCTTCGTGGTGATGTCAGAAACTCTCAAGCGCGTTTAATCCAGCACGGGCACGAGTCGGGGTTGGGTGTTGCCGCGTTGCCAGACGTCGTGAGCGTGGAAGGGGGCGCGGGTGCCTTCGTGGTCGAGTCGGCAGTGGGTGCCGCGCGACTCTTCGCGCCACAGCGCGGCGCGGGTGATGAGCGAGCCGACGGTGAGCAGGTTCTGCACTTCCCAGCCGAGCCTTTCGTCGAAGATCTTGTCGAGGGTGTACCGGGCCCAGAAGTCGAACATCTCTTTGACTTCTTTGAGTCGCTCGCCTTCGCGGTTGATCCCGACGTGTCGCCACATCACGGAGCGCAGCGAGGACCGCACGTCGGCCAGGTCGAGTTCGGAGCGGTCGGAGGGTCGGATGTCGCTGATGATCTTGAGTCGTTGCGAGCCGTTGGCCTGTGCTTGTTGTCGTGCGGTGTCGCCGACGGCTTTGCCGAAGACGAGTCCTTCGAGCAGCGAGTTGGAGGCGAGCCGGTTCGCGCCGTGCAGGCCCGTGCAGCTGGCTTCGCCGACGGCGTAGAGGCCGTGCAGGTTGGTCCTGCCGAGTTCATCGACGCGGACGCCGCCGATGTAGTAGTGGGCGGCGGGTTGCACGGGGATCTTGCCGGCCTTGGGGTCGATGTCGAACTGTTGGAGGGTCTTGGCGATGCCGGGGAAGCGTTCGGTGAATCGTTCGTGGCCGATGGGTGTGGTGTCGAGGTAGACGTGCGTGTGGCCGGTCTTGGCCATCTGGGCCATGATGCTGCGTGAGACGATGTCGCGTGGTGCGAGCTCGGCCCGGGCATCGTAGTCGGGCATGAACCGGTGGCCGTCGCGGTCGATCAGGTGTGCGCCCTCGCCGCGCACGGCTTCGGTGATGAGCGACCTTGAAGCGCCAGCGATGTACAGCGTGGTGGGGTGGAACTGCATGAACGCCAGGTCCTGCACGGCTGCGCCGGCGCGCCACGCCATGGCGAGGCCGTCACCGGTGGCGACGCTTGGGTTGGTGGATTCGCGGTAGACCTGTCCGCACCCGCCGGTGGCGAGGATGGTGGCGGCGGCCCAGATCACCTGCAGGCCGTGCTTGGGGTGGTGCGTCACCGCGCCCAGGACGCGCGGCGGGTCGCCCTCGCTGGTGATCAGGTCGAGCACGAAGCAGTCGGTGAACAGGCGGATGTGCGGGTGCTGTTCGACGGCCCGCGCGAGGGTCTGGCCGAGCGCTTTGCCGGTCGCGTCGCCGTCGGTGTGCAGGATGCGGTGGTGGGAGTGGCCGCCCTCTTTACCCAGCGCGATGGGACGGTCGTCGGCGTGCTCGGCGTCGTCGCCGTCGCCGCCGGTGACGCGGTCGAAGCGCATGCCCATGTCGATGAGCTCGCGGATGGCGAGCGGCCCCTGCATGATCGCGCTGCGCACCGCGGGGCCGTCGCAAAGGCCGGCACCGGCGACGAGCGTGTCCTGCACGTGGTTGGCGGTGTCGTCGGCCTCATCGATGACGGCTGCGATGCCGCCCTGCGCCCACCAGGTGTTCGAGCGGTCCAGCTCGCGCTTGGCGGTGACGATGACGTCGATGCCCGTCCCGCCGGCGTCGCCCGCAGCTGCGAGCCCGGCGCGCAGGCCCGCAACGCCGCCACCGATGACCAGCACATCCGTGAAGATCTGCGGCAACAACGTTGCGCGGAACGGGATCAGGTAGCGACGCTGGTGATACGGGCCGTCAGGCATGGTGGGCTCAACACAATCAAATCAAGCTGCTGCGCGTGTGGAGGATGTCATCGACTCCAACGCGTCCACAACAATGCACGATGAAACGTGCTGGTGCGACCGTCGTTTCATTGCGGCGTTGGCTCGGCCGATGCGGGCGAAGCACCCTGCCCCAGCGACGCCCACCCACGACCGCCGACCGTGCCCGACTCGCTGACAGACACCACGGGCAACGGCACGCCCGAGTCGGTCAGCACGCGACGCACCTCGCCGGGCGGCTCGAACGAAAGCGAAGCCGACAAAGCATAAGCCGCACCCTCCGCCGACGCCCCACGACGCAACGCCACCGCCATCGGCAGCAGCACCACCTGCTCGCCGCTGGGCGGCAGCGACACCGCCGGCATCGCGTCATACGCATACGACCCCAGCCCTTCCAACGCAATCGACACGCCCGACACCCGCAGCGGCAGCCCCACCGCGTTGGGATTGCGTATCACGAGCACCGCCCGAAGCGACGCCCCACGCTCGCCCTGTTCCACCACCTCCACGCCTCGCAATTCGTACGTCGGCGTGGTCACAAAACTCTCGGTCACCACCCGCCGACTCAAACAGCCCGACGCCAGCAAAACCGTCACGATCAGCAGCAGCCACTTCATCCGTGCGATCATAACGACCCGCCCAACGCGAACCCGCCGTCATACGCCGGGGACCGTTGATCAGCCGGACCTTTCTTCGTTAATCGAGGGCTCAGGGCTTCCCCTCGCTCAGTCGTTACACATCTTGAATCAATTGAATCACAGGCCGAGGGAGACGAACAATGAAGATGCAAAGCAAGTTCCGAATGCGTCGTGTGCTGGCGATCACAGCAGTGCCGGTGATGTCGCTGGCGTTTGCCATCGGCGGCTTCGCTTCGGTGGCCACCGATGGCGAAGACTGGCCTGCACCGCCGCCGCCGCCCGCATCCACACCTGCCCCCGCCCCGACCACGCCGCCGCCCACGCCTGCGCCAGCGCCCCCGCCAAGACCCAACCCCTCCGTCGATGTCGAGCTTGCGCTGCTTGTTGACTCTTCGAGC
>DAIOEG010000130.1:0-7154 GCA_036746415.1 Phycisphaera sp.
GTTCAGTCCTGTAATGTGTTTCTTCACCTGCCGTGTCCACTTCATGGATGGGTTCACTGTTTCTAAACCTCTCTTTCAGGAGTCTTTCTCATGTCTAATCTGCACCGAGGATTTCTGAGTTCTTCGCACTTGGCGGAACGTTCCGACGATGCCGTACACCATCTCGAATCGCTCGAGCCGCGTGTGTTGCTCACCGCCGTCACCGTTGGTATTGACTGGAACCAGTCGGTTGCCAACACAACGGCCGAGTCTTTTGGGGTGAACGCGTGGGGCGGCACCGAAGCCGCGGTCGCCAACAACAGCGCGTACAAAGCCAACATGGCTCAACTTTCACCGGGCCTGACGCGGATCCATGCGTTCGAGGTGATTAACAGCTCCGCCAGCCACGCGAAGGGCTGGGTGAATACGTCCACGAAGAAGTGGGACGCGTCGCGCATTGATTCGGTACTGGACGGTCTGAACACCACCACCAGCGAGATCATGATGAACATCGGCGTCTGGCCGAGCTGGATGGACACCAACAACGACAACCGGCTCGACGCGGACAAGATCGACGACTACGCCGCCTGGTCCGCCTCGCTCGTGCAGATCGCCAACATCCAGCACGGCCACGGCATCAAGTACTGGGAAGTGACCAACGAGCTGGACCTCAAAAGCAGCTACTACATCGACAACCCCGGCGCCTGGGCCGACATCTTCAATCAGGCCGCCGCCGCCATGCGTGCCGTGGACCCCTCGATTAAGGTGGGAGGTGTGGCATACGCCAACCCCTGGCGTCCGACCATGGGCGCGTTGGTGAGTGCCATTGCACCCAATGCAGACTTCTTCACGTACCACCATTATGAAAACGGCAGCGCTGCAACACCCGATGCCGACGTGTACGAAGGTGCCCGTGAGATCGGTGACTCCGTGCGTTACGTCCGCGACATCCTCGACAACAACGGGGCCAAGGGCAAGCCGTTGGGCCTCACGGAATACAACATCAGCTGGACGTTCGACACCTTTGACGCACGGATGACAAACCACAAGGGAGCGGTGTTTGACGCGCTGCTGATGAAGTACGCCGCCGAGGCCGGCGCGTGGACCGTGCAGGCATGGAACGATCGCGACGGCGTGTACGGCAAGATGGACAACTCGTACAACATCCGCCTCCCCGGGCGGATGCAGGCCCTGGCCAACGACCACCTGATCGGTGAGGTCGCCAAGATCACTTCTCTGACCGACCGTACGCTTGTCGACGCCTTCGCGGTCGCATCACCCACCGGTAAGTCGATCGTCCTGATCAACCGCTCGAACTCCGCACACACCGTCGACACAACGTTTGCCGGCAACTGGACGCCGTCCAATACAACCGCCCAGGTGCACAAAATCCAGTCCAGCGGCTACACCACGAGCACCGGCAGCTTCGCCGCCGTCACCAACGACCTGGCGATCGCGGCCCACTCGGTCGTCATCCTCACCTTCAATGACGCCACCTCGGCCCCCATCCAACGAGAAGCGATCGCCGACACCTTCGTCGAGTCCGCCAACCCCACAAAGACCAACGGCAGCGCATCGGTCCTCAATTCCTATAACGCCGACAACAGCACCCACACGTACCTGAAGTTCGACATCGCTAACCTTGGCTCCGTTTCCAACGCCAAGCTCCGGTTCATCGGCAAGAGCAGCTACGGCGAGGCCAACATGAACCTCCACGCGGTCGCCAGCAACGCATGGACCGAGGCCGGCATGACCTGGAACAACAAGCCGGCGAGCGGCGCACTACTGGCCACCATCGACGTCATCGACAGCAACATCCGACGCTACGAAGTTGACCTCACGTCGCACGTCCAGGCCGCCATCGCAGCGGGCCAGACTCAGCTCTCGCTGCGGCTCTCCAACGTGCCGTGGGGCTATATCACCAACCAGATCGAGAGCCGAGACTCCGTCTACCAAGGCCCAACACTCCTCGTCAAGACCTCGGCACAAACCATCAACGCCGCCGCCGACGCCTACGTCAACAACAAGACCCCCACCACCAACTACGGCAGCGCCACCGAAATGCAGCTGTACTACGCGTGGGAGACGTATCGCAACGGCTACATCAACTTCAACCTCGCCAACGTGCCTGCCAATCAGACCTTTAAGATCCGTCTCAATGCCAAGACCACAGACGGCTCGGCCCTCAACCTCCGCGTGGTCGGCGTCACCAGCGGTTCATGGACCGAATCAGGCCTCAACTGGAACAACCGCCCCACCGCCGGCACGACACTCGCCACCACCGCCATCAACGGCACCACCAAGCAGTGGTACGAGATCGACGTGACGGCCTTCGTCCAGCAGCGCATCGCCGCCGGTGCCACGTCTGTGAGCTTCCGACTCGAAAACGCCACCTGGGGCTACCAGACCATCCAGATCGACAGCCGGGAAACCGCCTTCGGCCCGCAGCTCCTGATCGGTTGAACGAACAGACAAACACAGACAAAGCCGGCCTCGTAAGGGGCCGGCTTTTTAATAGCTTGAATGCTCCACTCCAATCAGAACCCTTGAGATCACGCATCGGTGACGACGGCTTCGAGGCCAATGAGTTTGGCGAACGTCGTGAGATGGTCCTGCGTGAGCGACGGGGCGAACGCGGTGTGGTGCGCGCCGCCGTGTTCGATCCACGCGGCGGCGGCCTTGGGCAGGTTGGGACGGGGCTTCCACAGGGCGCGGGCGACGGGCAGCTTGGGCAGCGTGTACGGGGGCGTGATCACGTCGACGTTATTGATAAGCAGCGTGAAGCGGTCGCCCATGTCAACGACGCTCGCGTTGACGGCGGGGCCGGCGGCGGTGTCGAACACGAGGCGCACCGGGTCACTCTTGCCGCCGATGCCCAGGGGGTGAATCTCGCAGCTGGGTTTGCCCGACGCGATCGACGGGCAGATCTCCAGCATGTGCGCACCGAGCACCCAACCGCCGTCGGCCTCGGGGCCGAAGTGGTACGTGTAGTCCTCCATGAAGCTTACGCCGCCCTTACGGCCATGCGCCATCACCTTCAATGCCCGCACGAGCGCGGCGTGTTTCCAGTCGCCCTCGGCCCCGAAGCCATACCCGTCGGCCATCAGCCGCTGCGACGCGATGCCGGGCAATTGCTTCAAGCCCGTGAGGTTTTCAAACGTGTCGGTATACGCGTGAAAACCGCCTGATTCAAGGAAGCTGCGCAGCGCAAGTTCGATCCGTGCCGCGTCACGCAGCTCGGCCCGCCGCGCACCCTTGCTGCGCATCGCCTCGGCCACGGTGTACTGCGCGTCGTACTCGCTGCACAGCGCGTCGATCTGCGCATCGGTCACGCTGTCCTGATGCTTCACGAGGTCGCCCATCCCGAAGCCGTCGACGCGGTAGCCCAGCTTCCACTGCGCCTCGACCTTGTCGCCGTCGGTGACGGCGACGTTGCGCATGTTGTCGCCGAAGCGTGCGACCTTGAGCTTGAGCATGTCGTGGATGGCGGCGGCGGCGCGGACGAAGACATCGAGCTCAGCGTGGACTCGCGGGTCTTGCCAGTGACCAACGACGATCTTGCGTTTGATCTTGAGGCGGGTGCAGATGTGGCCGAACTCCCGCCCGCCGTGCGCGGACTGGTTCAGGTTCATGTAGTCCATGTCGATGCTGGACCAGGGCAGGTCGCGGAGGAACTGCGTGTGCAGGTGGCAGAGCGGCTTGTGGAAGCGTGACAGGCCGTGGATCCACATCTTCGCGGGGCTGAACGTGTGCATCCACGTGAGCACGCCGACGCAGTGCTCGCTCTGCTGCGCCTCGGCAAGCGCCTGCGAGATCGCGTCTGCGGTCGTGAGCACGGGTTTGACCACGACTTTGACCGGCAGGCCGGCAAGTGTGTTCAGGCCGTCGGCGACGGCGGCGGCGTTGGCATCGACCTGCTTGAGCGTCTCGGGGCCGTAGAGGTGCTGACTGCCGACAAGGAGCCAGACCTGAAGTTTGGAATAATCAATGGTTTTCATGGTGTATCTGCTGTGGGTCAAGGGTGAATAAGACAATTAGGAAACGGAATCGGAGTGAATCGTCAAGTGCGAAGCGATGATGGAGCCATTTGAATCAGTCAACGACGCAATCCAAGTGCTGTTGGCTTCTCCGCGTGCTCCGGGCCTCTGCGGTTAAAAACTCTTAGTGCTTGGATTGCCCGTAGTACGCGGATGGGCCGTGCTTACGCCGGTAGTGCTTGTCGAGGATGTGCGGCTCGAGGGGCGTCTCTTGCTGCGTGAGTAGGGCACCGGCCCAGGCCATGTGGGCGCACGCTTCGAGGGCGACCGAGTTCTCGACCGACTTGCGGGCGCTGTCGCCGAAGGTGAACGGAGCGTGGCCCGCGACGAGCACGGCGGGCATCGCCGTTGGGTCGATCACGCCTTGCGTGAAGGCCTCGACGATGACGATGCCGGTGGCGAGTTCGTAGCCCGCGTCGACTTCCTGCGGCGTGAGGCAGCGCGTGACGGGCACGGTGCCGTGGAAGTGGTCGGCGTGCGTCGTGCCAAGGCACGGCAGCGTCTTGCGTGCCTGTGCGTAGACGGTGGCAAACCGGCTGTGCGTGTGCGTGATGCCGTGGATCGAGGCGAACGCGCAGTAAAGGTGGACATGTGTCGCGGTGTCGGACGAGGGCCGGAGCGAACCGTCGGCCACGTTCCCGTCGAGGTCCACGAGCACGATGTCGGCGGGCGTGAGCTTTTCGTAGTCGACGCCGCTTGGCTTGATGGCGA
The DNA here is from genome assembly GCA_036746415.1 of Phycisphaera sp. Classification (GTDB taxonomy): domain Bacteria; phylum Planctomycetota; class Phycisphaerae; order Phycisphaerales; family Phycisphaeraceae; genus DAIOEG01. Next base: position 4,728 of record DAIOEG010000130.1, read on the forward strand.
CCAGGCCCGTGGCGCGGTCGATCGCGCTGACGTTGCCCCACGTGAGCGTGACCAGCCCGTGCGGAACGAGCGAGCGGTTGGCGTCGCAGACCTGCTGCCGCAGTGATTGAAGTTTCATGCGCTTGCTCCGGCGCGGGCCTGCTGTCGCAGGTCGATGAGCGCGGGCATCACGTCGGCAAGCACATCACTGGAGCCCGCGATGCCGAAGGCGTCGTGCAGCCGGCGGTAGAACGCGAAGAGTTGGTTGTAGACGGCGACGGCCGCGGGGTTGGGCTCGTAGGCCTGCTCGCGCACGGCGGTCATCGCTTGCTGGGCATCGGAGCAGTTGGCGTGTGCCTTGCCGACGACCGAGCCGAAGATCGCGGCGCCCAGCGCGCATGTCTGTGACGAACGGCTGATGCGGATGGGCCTGCCGAGAATGTCGGCGTAGGTCTGCATGACCAGCGGGCTCTTCTCGGCGATGCCACCGCACGCGATGACGCGGTCGATGGAGATGCCGTACTGCTCGAAGCGTTCGACGATGACGCGTGAGCCGAACGCGGTGGCTTCGATCATCGCGCGGTAGACCTCGGCCGCGGTGGTGTGCAGCGTCTGCCCAACGAGCAGGCCGGTGAGCCGGGGGTTAACCAGGACGGTACGGTTGCCATTGTTCCAGTCCAGCGCGAGCAGGCCCGACGCGCCGGGCTTGAGCTTCACTGCGTCGGCGGTGAGGCGCATGTGCGCATCGCTGCCGCCGGGGCCGACGTTGGCGGCGGCCCATTGAAAGAGGTCGCCCACGGCCGACTGGCCCGCCTCGAGACCGATCATGCCAGGAAGCACCGAGCCGGGCACCATGCCACAGAGGCCAGGCACATCTGCGATAGACTTATCGCTATGCCAGACCGCGATGTCGCACGTGCTGGTGCCCATGATCTTCACCAGCGCACCGGGCTCAACGCCCACGCCCACCGCACCGTGATGGGCATCAAACGCGCCAACCGCCACGGGCACACCCGCACGCAGACCCACCTGCGACGCGACCGCTTCACACAGCACGCCCGCCGGCTCGCTCGATGGCAGCGCCTTGTCATACAAGCGGGAGCGGAGCGGCGCGAGCGCAGGGTCAAGCGCGGCGAGGAACGACTCGCTCGGCAGGCCGCCCCACTGCGTGGCATACATCGCTTTGTGACCGGCCGAGCAGACGCCGCGCACCAGCGTGTGCGGGTCGGTGTTGCCGCAGACCCACGCGGGGACAAAATCGCACAGCTCGACCCATGAGTACGCGGCGGCAAAGACATCAGGCGCGACGCGCTTACAACGCAGCACCTTCGACCAGAACCATTCGGAGGAATACACGCCGCCACACTTAGCGAGGTACGGCTCGCTGCGCTTGGTTGCGAGCTGCGTGATCTCGACCGCCTCGGCGTGTGCGGTGTGATCTTTCCAGAGCCAGGCGAGCGCGTGCTTGTTGTTTGCAAACTGCGGGAGTAGGGCCAGCGGCGTGCCCGCGCGGTCGACGGGGATGGGCGTGGAGCCGGTGGTGTCGATGCCGATGCCCACGACCTGAGACGCTGAGAAGCCGGGGACGGCTTTTGCGGTTTGCTCCAGCGCTTGCTTGACGGTGATGACGAAGCCGTCGGTGTAGTCGGCGGGGTGCTGCCGTGCGAGGTTGGGGTCGGCATGGTCGGTGACGACGCCGTCGGTGCCGTGGCGGTAGGCGTACACAGCCGAGCCGACCTCCCGGCCATCGGCGCAGTCGACGACGAGCGCCCGCGCGCTGGACGTGCCGTAGTCAACACCGATGGCGTAGTGCGTGCCGGGCTTGAGAGTGGGAGTGCCTGCGTTCATGCGTGATCTCAATCGCTGCTTCGGTCATCCGTGATCAACAAGCGGAATAATGTAACCGCAGATGGACGCGGATGGACGCAGATGAAGCCGGGAGAAGGAGTGATAAAAAACGGAGTGGAATCAGTGGAGTTCATCATGCAATGACTCCATCTGATCCGCGTCCATCTGCGTCCATCTGCGGTTCCAACCTTGTTTGCATCGCCCCGCTCAGGCCTTCACGGTTTCCTTCTTCACGTTGGCGTTGCGGTCTGTGCCTTTGTCGGCAGCCAGGACGCTGGCGGCCTTGTCGGCTCGCAGCTCTTCGACGGTCTTGACCTTGAGGCGAGCAGCGCCCTTCCAGTCGCGGGTCTTGACCTTGGGCGTCTTCATCCGCTCGGCGGCGGCGTCGATGTCGGCGGCTCGGTAGTTGGGCAGCCACTGGCGCTGGGCCACCAGCATCTCATCGACCATCTGCCAGACCTCATCGGGGTCGCAGATCGCGCCCACGAGCGGGTCGTGCAGCACGGCCTGCTTCAGCAGCGACACATCGCCCGTCACCGCCGCGTCCTTGCTCATCCGTTGCACGCTGATCGAGGCGTTGCACGTCGCGGCGCACTGTTG
>DAIOEG010000131.1:0-7144 GCA_036746415.1 Phycisphaera sp.
GGCCAAAAGGCCGGTGAAGACTCGCATAACATCTGGATCAGATTTTTGGGGAGCAGGCCACCCGTGCTGCATATCGATGACGGCCTCAAACAATCCATCGACTGGTACGTGACACACTGGAAGCCGGCGTGATCGATTTTCATAAGCACCGTACGATCGTTCCAGACATGCGGTTTCAACAACAACCAGCTTGATCGTGCTACGACTGCGCTCGTTTTCGCATCATGACATGCCCCGTGCACTGATGGCCGTGGTGCACAGTGAATCGGTGCACTGCTTTGAGCAATCCGGATGCGGGCAGTTGCGAGTTTTGGCCAAGGTTTCGCTACGATCCACGGGTGTTAGAGCTGGGGACACAGCATGCCGATGCGGTGCGGGACGGGCTGGTGTGCCCGGCGTGCGACTACTCGCTGCGCGGGTTGGCGGGTGATGTGGTGTCGTGCCCGGAGTGTGGGGCGGTGTGTGATGTGCTGCGGCTGATCGCGGAGCGGTGGGACAAGCCGTGGTATCAGGCCCCGGGGATGCGGCAGTTGTCTGCACCTTTAGTGTTGTTTGTGTTGGGTGCGATTGCGGCGTTTTTCATCAGTCTCACCATCCCGTCTTGGTTAGACCCCAATCCTCCGTACGAGCCTATCAAAGTGATGTTGATCTCGGCGTTGATGTGGTCCCCGTTCCCCATCATTTGGCTGTCTGCCGTACGTCGGTGTTGGCGTGTATGGCGATCATGTGAGTGTTTAGGGTTATTGCTGCTGAATCATTGCATCTTAGTTGCCTACGTGTTTGGGGCGATGGGTATCCTTGGCGGGCTACTACTCTTGGCAACTTTCTTCAGTGGGTTAAACCCTGCGATGCCCACTGCAAGCGTCGGGTTGCTTGTCTTCTCGATCAACGCGTTCGCCTGTGCGTATCTCGGCGAGCGCTTCGTCGCCCGACGCTGCATCCGCCAATACTTCCGCACCCGCGTGGTTGTGAAAGCCCCGGCCGCAACGGCTCCGGTATAGTCCTTCACATGGCGAACACTTCCACCGCTCCGACGCGCCCCGACAATTGCATCATCACCATCTTCGGCGCCTCGGGCGACCTCACGCAGCGGAAGCTCATTCCCGCGCTTTACTACCTGTGGGACCACGGGCAGTCGCCCGAGCACTTTGCGATCCTCGGCGTGTCGCGGACGAAATACTCCGACGAGCAGTACCGCACAGACTGCTTCGAGTTTGCCAAGAAGGAGTACGACCCGCAGAAGTGGGAGGCGTTTGCGAAGCACCTGCACTACTGCTCGGCTGATTCGACCAAGAACGACGGCTGGCCGGTGATTAAGGAATGTCTGGCTCAACTGGAGTGCGAGCACGATGCGGGGCCGAACCGGTTGTTTTATCTGTCGATGGCTCCTCAGTTCTTCGAGCCGATCATCCTGCAGATGGGCGCGCACGAGATGGTGACGGAGGGGCGGAAGTACTGCACGATCGACACGCACCAGCCGCCGTGGCAGCGGATCGTGGTCGAGAAGCCTTTCGGCAGCGACCCGGCATCGGCGGTGCGTCTGAACCGCACGCTCGCGCAGGTGTACGACGAGGACTCGATCTACCGCATCGACCATTACCTTGGAAAGGAGCTGGTGCAGAACCTGATGGTGCTGCGGTTTGCGAACAGCTTCTTCGAGCCGTTATGGAACCGCGACTACATCGACCACGTGCAGATCACCGCGAGCGAGACGGTGGGCGTCGAGGGACGCGGGGCGTATTACGACAGCCCGTCGGGCGGTGCGATGCGTGACATGGTTCAGTCGCATTTGTTGCAGGTGTTGTCGCTGGTGGCGATGGAGCCACCGGTGTCGCTGGGGGCGGTGGACATCCGCACGGAGAAAGTGAAGGTGTTCAAGGCATTGCGTGTACCCAAGGAGGCGGACGTGCCGGAGATTGCGGTGCGTGGCCAGTACGGCTCGGGCTCGGTGAAGGGCAAGGTGGTCACGTCGTACCGCGACGAGGAGGGCGTGGACCCGCAGAGTCAGACGGACACGTTTGCGGCGGTGAAGTTCCACGTCGATACGTGGCGGTGGGGTGGTGTGCCGTTTTATCTGCGGTCGGGCAAGGCGATGGCGGCGAAGAAGACGGAGATCGTGCTGTACCTCAAGAACACGCCGCACTGCCTGTTCATGGAGCAGGCGCGCAAGGCACGTCGGAACCAGATCGTGATCTCGGTGCAGCCCAACCCGGGCGTTCGGATCCGCTTTGAGGGCAAGATGCCGGGCACGGGCGTGAAAATCAGCGACGTTGTGATGGATTTTGATTACGAGAAGCAGTGGAAGGTCGAGCCGCCGGACGGTTACGCGATTTTGTTGTACGACTGCCTGCGTGGCGACCAGACAAACTACAAGCACCGCGACGAGATCGAGAGCAGCTGGAACGCGTGCCAGCCGATCCTGGATGCGTGGAACAACAACCCGCAGGACGACCTGCCGAACTACAACGCGGGGACGTGGGGGCCGAGCGCCGCGGACGTGATGATGGCGAGGGACGGGCGGTATTGGAGGAATGATTGAAAGGGATATTTTTGATTTTTGATTGAGGATTTGGGATTGTGCTCCCGTTCTTCAATCCAAAATCCTGAATCCAAACTCAAAACCCCATGCACCTCCCCGGCAACACCACGACCGCTCCCGACACCGAGACGCTCTTCGAGCGTCTGGGAGAGCAGCTCATGCAGTCGGCGTTTGAGGCGGTCGATGAGCGGGGCGTGTTTCACCTGGCGCTCTCGGGTGGGTCAACGCCCGAGCCGTTTTACATGCGGTTGGTGATCGACCCCAAGTTCCGCGCGCTGCCCTGGAAGAAGACGCACCTGTGGGTCGTGGATGAACGACAGGTGCCCGAGTCGGACACGCGTAACAACTGGCGGATGATCCGCGAGTCGCTGGCGGACCACGTGACAACGCCCGAGGACCACAAGCACCCCGTGCCGACGCTCGCGGACGACCCGGCTGACGCGTACCAGGCGTCGATGCAGCGTGTCTTCAACATGAGCCCGCGTGACGGTGTGCCTGCGTTGGACTTTGTGTTGCTGGGCATGGGCACGGACTGCCACACCGCGTCGCTGTTTCCCCAGTCGCCGGCACTTGATGTGCACGACCGCTGGATCGCTGGCAACGATGGCCCGCGCGTCGTCCCGCCGCCGCGCATCACGATGACGTACCCGCTGCTGAATGCGGCGCGTCGGTTGGTGGTGATCGTGGTGGGTGGCAACAAGCGTGAGCCGTTGCAGCGTGTCGCCGATCTGCATGCCGAGCGTCTGACCGATCCCAGAGAGCTGCCGATCACGGGTTTGCAACCCAGCCGTGGCACACTGACCTGGTACCTCGACCCCGCCGCCGCGGGTGTTTGACTCACTCCCGCTGGCTCTTCCGGGGGTCGCCGCCGGTCTCAAGGGTGGCCTTGGATGTCGTTGGCATCTGGGGGGAGAAGGAAAAGTGAAGACAAGGACGGACACAACGCGTGCGCTCTTCACTTGGCCCCGGGGCCAGCGCCGATGCGTCCACAGGGTTGGCAACGTGAGCTTGATAAACTCGGCCGCATGAGTACCACTACGCTCGATCGATATGCGCACCTGACGGACCTTGCACTCAGCGACGTGGCCATCCCCCCGGAAGCGGCGCTGGCGGTGTTGACGGACGCGTCGCTGGATCTGTTTTCGCTGCTGCACGCGGCGTATGCGGTGCGCAAGCAGAACTTCGGCAAGACGGTGCAGGTGCACATCCTGAACAACGCGCAGAACGGGCGGTGCCCGGAGGACTGTTCGTACTGCACGCAGGCGAAGACGAGCGAGTCGGGGATCGAGGCGTACGCGATCAAGAGCGAGTCGGAGGTGCTGGCCGAGGCGGAGCGGGCGTACAACGCGGGGGCGCACCGGTATTGCATGGTGTTCTCGGGGCGGGGGCCCAGTGACAAGCGGACGGAGCAGCTGGCGGGGCTGGTGCGGACGGTGAAGGAGCGGTTCCCGTCGCTGGAGGTGTGCGTGAGCGCGGGGCTGCTGGATGAGGGCAAGGCGAAGGTGCTTGCGGAGGCGGGGCTGGACCGCTTGAATCACAACCTCAACACGTCGCGGGACCACTACGCGTCGATCTGCACGACACACACCTATGACGATCGGTTGAACACGCTCAAGGCGGCGAAGAAGCACGGCCTGGAGACGTGCTCGGGCATGATCGTGGGCATGGGCGAGCCCCCGGAGGATGTGATCGAGGTGGCGAATACGTTGCGTGAGTTGCGCAGCGAGTCGATCCCGGTGAACTTCCTGTTGCCGTTTGAGGGCAACGTGCTGGACACGCCGACGGGGCTGACGCCGGAGTATTGCCTGCGGGTGTTGTGTCTGTTTCGATTCACGAACCCGCGTGCGGAGGTGCGGTGTGCCGCAGGGCGTGAGCACCACCTGCGTTCCATGGAAGTCATGGCGATGTACCCTGCCAACTCGCTGTTTTTGGATGGGTACCTCAATGGTCGGGGCGCCGAGCGTCGTCGGACGTATCAGATGTTGCTCGACGCGGGCTTTGAGATCGAGAGTGACCACCCGCTGGAAGAGTTGCTGGGCGAGCTGCCCGCGGATGTCAGCGCGCAGGACGTGCTGCGTGAGCTGACGGTGGCGGGGAGGCCGGTGCTTAAGAGCATGCAGGAGCTACGGCCGGCACGGGGGTGAGAGTCGCGATGCGTGTGCACCACGAAGACGCGAAGGACACGAAGCCACAGAGAGCGTGATGAGGCACGTGTGGCAGACAGCATCGCACGGGGGGATCTTGTGTTGCGTTGTTCTTGAAACAGTTGTGTTGGGGATGTGGTAGGTGTCGATGGTGATCGGGGAAGTGTGGTGGACGCCCGTATATCTGCACACGGCATCGATCGTGTCAACGTTCGTCGCCACCGCCAGAACCAAACGTGATGGTCCGGCTCATGACGCGTGGATCGGGCGATTCCAGAGCTTGATGGCAGATCGGTTTGCTGTCGTTTGACGCGGTGGGGCGGGGGGGTGAGAATGAGAACTGACCTTTGGGTGTGGTTTCTTTCCAACAGTTGAGAGCAGACACGATGGCTGAGCAGGCGGAAGAGTTGCGTTTGGCGGACAAGAAGGTGCTGATTGTCGATGACGACAGCGAGGTGCGTGCGGCGATTGACCACGCACTGCAGGCCGAGGGGGCGTTGACGCAGACGTGTGGGGACGGGAACACGGCTGTTCGCATTTGTGAGAGCGACCCGCCGGATCTGGTGGTGCTGGACATGATGCTGCCCAAGCGTTCGGGGTTCCTGGTGCTTGAGAAGATCAAGCGTCTGGAGCGTTGTCCGCGCGTGGTGATGGTGACGGCCAACGAAGGCAAGCGTCACCAGCAGTATGCCGAGGCGCTGGGCGTCGATGGGTATCTGCTCAAGCCGGTCCGGCTGGAACGGCTGATCGGGTTGGCGGTGGACCTGCTGGATTGAGTGGGTTGTGGGGAGCGAAGAAGTTTTGCCACAGATGGACACAGATGGACACAGATGGGAGAAGAGAGTTGGCCACGGAACCTGAGGAAGGCACTGAAGTGAATTGAGTTGGGCTTGGAACGTTTTGTTTGCGAGTTCTTTTCAGTGTGTTTTTCATGTTCCGTGGCTTGATTTTGATCTGTGTCCATCTGTGTTCATCTGTGGCTAAAAACTCTTCTACTTGCTTGTCGTGGGTGGGCGTGGGAGGTGCGTCATGATCCGATGCAAATCGTTTGGTGTGTGCGGTGTGGTGTTGGTGGGGGTGATGTGTTTGCAGGTCAGGGCGGAAGTGGTGCGTGTGGTGGTGGTGACGCTGGACGGGCGGGAGGTGCGGGGGGAGTTGATCTCGGAGACGGGTGAGGAGGTTCGTCTTCGCATCGGGGGGATCGCGACGGCGTTGCCGAGGGAGACGCTGGCGTCGGTGACGGTGGAGCGTCGGGCGTCGGACGTGTACGCGGAGCGTCGGCTGGGGCGTGATGACGACCTGCGGGGGCGGTCGGCACTTGCGGAGACGATGCTGGAGATGGGCGCGTTGGACCTGGCGCGGATCGAGTTTGCGTCGCTGGTGAAAATGTTCCCGGGGGAGCCGGCGTTGCCGGGGCGGCTGGCGGTGGTGGAGGGGCTGCTGAAGTTGCAGTCATCGCCCAGGGCGGAGCGTCCCACGCCGAAGCGTGCTGCCGAAACAAAGGACGCGCCGGCCGGTGGTGCACCCGTGGCGCCTGCGGGCGGTGTGAGCCCCGCGCGGGAGTTTGGGGGCGTGGTGTTGTTGACAGCGGAGCAGGTCAACCGCGTTCGTCTGTGGGAGCTGGACGTGTCAGATCGGCCGGCGGTGCGGGTGCCTGCGGAGGCGGTGGAGGAGTTGTTTGATCGGTATCGCGCGTCGTTGCCGGAGCGTTTCCAGGGGCGTGAGGGGAGGCGGGCGTTTAGGCGGTTGAAGCCGTACGAGCAGCTGGGGGTGTTTTTCGATCTGCGAGCGCGGGACTTGTACCCGCTGGTGACGGTGGTGAGCGACCCGCCGGCGATGTCGGCGTATCGGCTGCGGGTCCAGCCGGTGTACGTCGAGCGGTTCATTCAGCCCAAGCTGGGGAGCGGCGCGGTGGCGGGGCTGAAGCTCGTGCCGATGCGTGGGACGTGGGACATCGAGGCGGCGTACACGAACTTCGTGCTGCTGGACGGCTTTGAGTGGGAGGGTCGGCGGATGATCGACCGTGCGGCACCGGGGGATTCGCTGCTCTTGGAGTGGGGTTTGCCCGCGGATCAGGCGCTGTTCCCGGCCCCGGTTGCCGGGTTGCAGCCGTATTTCCGGTCGCGGGACGACAACCGGTATCTCGAGGTGCGTGACTGGATCGCGTCGCTGTACCAGCCGCGCCCCGACTACGGCTTGAACGATACCCCGTCAGCCCCACCCTCACCCTCTGAAGCGCCCGCTCTGCAGCCCCCGCAAGAGCCAGCGCCCACCGATGACGTCGTGCCTTCGCAAGTGCCGTTAGACGCGACGCCGACTCCGCAGGCGCCTGCGGGCGGCGCGGGTGGTTCGGCGTCTTGACCGGCCGATAAGGCGTCGGGCCTTGTTGGGTGGCTGGCGCGGAGGGTGTCGTGGGCTGGTACCTTATGGAACCGGCGTTGCTGGTGTCGGAGTATGCTGG
>DAIOEG010000132.1:0-4587 GCA_036746415.1 Phycisphaera sp.
GCAGCGAGCCGTCGACAGAGACGAAGGCGGGGCTGTCGCCGGGGCTGTGGCTGGCGAGGAAGACCAGCTCGCCCCCGCCGAGGATCGAGCCGGCGCCGCTGACGTCTTGCGTGAAGGTGACAATGCCCTCAGCGGTGAGCGTGCTGCCGCGCGGGCTCTTGAGGGGGCGATCAAACGCGCCGTGAGTGAGTGTCAGGTCCGCACGATTGATGAGTAGGTCAAGGTCGTTGTAGGAATGGATCTGAGCATCGGGATCGGGCAAGGTAAACGTCGCGAGCACCTGGAGAGCCGATGCATCACGCGCGGCGTCCTGCACAAATACTGGGGAGGCAACTTTTGTTCTGGCCGCCTTTGCGCCAGACGGCTTGAGACGCTGAATCTTTTGCCGAAGCGTCGGCTCTACCAACGCATACACGCCTGCATCCGCAGTCACACTTTCGACTGCGCGATCCCGATCAGCATCCGCGCCGGGCGCGTACCACTCATCGGCCAGTTGTGACAGCCGAGCCGAGACAAGCGCGGGCAACGCACGGTCAAAGCCGTTACTCAGCTCAAGGCCCGACGGCTGGCCAGTGAAGAGCTGCTGAAACACGTCGAGGGTCAGTGCACCTTGCTTTGTCTCAAAACCATGGGCCGCCGGATCAGCGGGCTCAAACATCCATTTGAGTCGTTCACGTTTGTTCGACACGCCAAGCTCTGCTTCAAAGCGTTTGACACCGCGCTGCTCGAGGATGAGCGCAACGGGATCGGGCATGAACCCACTTGGGCCGGCGTTGCCGGGTCGCGGGAAGCCATGTAACACGTCATACGATCCATGAAGACCCTTGGAAGCCAGTCGGAAAAAGTCCTGTGGTGTTCGATTCGCGCGCGCGATGGGTGGGGAAGACGTCGCGTTTGAGATCACGCCGTTGGTGGCGCGATCCGGTTCAGGCGTTGCCATATTGCGTGCCCGGCTTGCTGAGGTCGCGCTGGAGAACGCCGGGGGCTGCGATTGAAATACGACAGGGTTTGCGGGCCGAGCAAGGGGCTGCGTGGCGCTGCGCATCACGATCGAACCCGCAGGGTCGATCGGCCGGCGAGAGTGGAGCGTCGGGTTGATCACAGCCGGGCCGGGCGTGGCGCGGTTCGTTGCAGGCATCGTCGTGGCAGCGCCGTGTGGCGTGTCGCGTCGAGACGTTGATGCGGGGCGTGGCCGCTGCTGAGCCGGTTCTGCCAGCTCGGGGAATCCCATGCGGACTTGCTCGTCAAGCATTGCGTAGAAGCGTTGTTGATCGGTGGATGCGGTGTTCGTGGGTGGTGCGGGCTGGGTTCGTGAAGGGTCGCCTGCGAGGCCGCAGCTGAGCACAACGATGGCGGCAGCGGTCGTGGCGCTCTTTGTCGTGCCGGCGAGGCCGCCGACGCCAACGCCCGTGCCCACCGAGGCGTACAGCCCCCCGAGCACTGCGGCGGCGGTGGCGCGTGTGGCGGTCAGGCCGTGGATCCACCATGCAGCGACGCCGGCGCTCAGTGATGTGCCGCTGAGCTTGCGTGCGTCCATCCACGCGTGGAGCTGTTTGCGGATCTTCGCCAGTCGCGCTGCGATCGCCTGCTGGCTGACACCTTCTTCGCCGGCGAGTGTCTTCTGATGCACACCGTCGATGAAGTGTCGGATGACTAGCCTCTGCTCATCCTCGGTGAGTTCCGCGAGCATCTTGTTTAGTAGTTCGGCCGAGGCAACGGACCGATCGACAAGCGGAGCCATCACTCCCGACTGCAAGTGCGCAATGCTTTGTTCGCGTTCGACCCGCCGCACTTTGGATCGCATCATGCTGACAGACGTATGCACAGCGCAGCGCATGAGCCAGCCGGCGGGGTGTAACTGGATCTGCGCTGCGTGAAGCAACAGCTTGTGGAACACTTCCTGCGTCGCGTCTTCGGCGTCGGCGTGGTTGCGCAGGCGTCGCAGGCACACGCCGAACACTTGATCGCGATAGCGGCTCACCATGAGTTCCAACGCGGGCATGCTGCCCTCGCGGACGATCAGTTCGATGCAGCGATCATCGGTCATCGTCGCGTACTCATCCTGCGTGTCGATAGAGTTTGGCCAGACAAAACATGAAGCAAAACTGACCAAATGGATGTTTCAGTCTACTTCGAGGATGCAGTCAATCCAAGGGCCGTTGTGGTGCTCACACACTCAGAACATCCACGATTCTTTTTTATCCATCTCGCTTGTGCCGAGTCGTTCGGTGACGACATCTTGCTGACCAGTCGGCACGGTGTCGTCCGCTGGTGCATCGGGTCTTGAAGCCCGTCACAAACCGGTTGCAACTGAACACTCAAGGAGGACTTGTCATGTCGATGGCTGCGCCTGTGATCCGTCAATCGTCACGCCTGCGGGCACTTGCACGACTGGTCGGGCCGCTGCTCGCTGCGGGGGCGTGGTCTACCGCCGCACACGCCGGCGTCGTGGGGAACCCCCGGCTTGAACCTGCGACTGAATTTTTCGGTACCCATGAGGCCTTCGACAGCGTCGGCCAGTTCACCGGCAGCACGAGCAGTGGCGGGTCCTACTCCGCCTCCGGTGTCTATCTCGGCGACGGCTGGGTGCTCACCGCCGCGCACGTCGTCGACCAGGCCTCCGCCCTGAGCTTCCAGATCGGTGGCACCGACTACACCGCAGACGCCTGGGCCTACCACTCCGACTGGAACCCCAATGACGTCACCGCCGGAGCCGACCTCGCACTCGTCAAGATCAACGAACCCATCACCACCGGTGCCACCGCCTCGCTCTACACCGGCAACAACGAGGTCGGAGCCATGAGCTACAGCGCGGGCTACGGCCTCACAGGCACCGGGTACACCGGATACGACCCCGCCTCAGGAACCGACACCAAACACGCGGGCACCAACATCATCGACGCCACGTACGGCGGCGACGTGCTCATCAGTGACTTCGACTCGGGCGCCTGGTGGGACAACACCACAGGGTCCGCGTCGCCCACCGTCCTCGAATCACTCATCGCGCCCGGAGACTCCGGCGGCGGCCTCTTCATTGTCGAAAACAACCAGCTCTACCTCGCGGGCATCCACTCCTTCGGATGGGGATACACCGACGGGAACGCCAACTCAGACTTCGGCGACCTCTCGGGGCACACACGCGTCTCCTCCTACACCGACTGGATCAGCGACATCATGAACACCGGCATCGACACCGCCGTTGCCACCGGCTCGGCGTCCTACGGCCCGGGCAGCGCTAACGCGTTTCTTGCTGTGCCAGAGCCCACATTCACCACACTCCTGGGACTCGCCACCCTCGCTGTCTTTCGTCGAAGCCGATGACCCCCCTCATCACGGCTTGGACTCCTCCGCCCACGGACAATCACGTCCGTGGGTTTATTGATGCACGATGGCAGCGTTCCACGACACATCTGGCTGACCACCGCTCAGATTGAAACCATCTCCAAATTTTTAAGCACTTTCCCCCACTTCGTCCGATGCACTTCCCTCGCGAGGGGTGTCTTTGTTTCAACCTCCAACCAGGAGCTGCCTGTTGTTTCTCAAGAAGACCTTTGTGTTGACATTGCTTGGCGCGGTGATGGCCGGGCCGATTGCTGCAGAGTCGATCACGTTGAAAAACGGTGACATCATCAGCGGCGATATCGTTGAAACCACCGACGAAGCGATCGTGGTTGAAAGCGCCGTTGTCGGCCGAGTCACTATCGCCAAGGACCAGATCGACACCGCTCCCGGTGGCCTCAACAATGCCACGGCACAGCGCGCTGAAGAAGCAGTCGAGTGGGTCGACAGCTGGTTCTTCCCCGGATGGAAGAAGAACTTCGCCGCAGGCCTCACCGGCTCATCGGGCAACAGCGAGACGATCAACATCTATTCGTCGCTGACCACCGGCTACGAAGACGAGACCGACCGATGGGCCGTCAACCTGCGTTACCTACGCAACTCCAGCGAGGGCGAGACCTCACAAAACGAGTTCAAGGCCACCGTGCTCAAGGACTGGATGCAGACCGACTCGCCTTGGTTCTACTGGGCCCAGGGCCTGTATCAATACGACGACTTCCAGGCCTACCTGCACCGCGTCGGCGGGTTCGTCGGCATTGGCTACGAGTTCTTCGACACCGGCAAGAGCCAGCTGCTCGGCCGCGTCGGTGCCGGTCTGCAGTACGAAGCTGGTGATGTCGATGAGTTCACCCCCGAAGCGTTCCTCGGCCTCGAGTACACGCTCCAGATCGACGACGCCCAATCGTTCAAAGCCTACAACTACCTCTACCCCTCACTCGACAACTTCAAGAGCGACTTCCGAAACGTCACAGGCGTCGCTTACGACGTCAAGCTCGCCGCAGGCGACGGCATGAGTCTCCGCATCGGCGCTGAAAACGAGCACCAGTCCGACCCCGGAGACGGCCGCAAAAAGAACGACCTCAAGTACTACGCCGCCGTCGCTGTTGACTTCTAAACAACACCAGGGATCACACAACTAAAATCATACGAAGCCCCGCGCATCCACGCGGGGTTTTTTCCTGCGCACCCGCTATCTTTCAACGCATGACCATCACACTCGGCCTCATCGGCGGCTCAGGACTCGGCGAG
>DAIOEG010000132.1:4597-7111 GCA_036746415.1 Phycisphaera sp.
CCTCGAAACCGGAACCACACTGCACCCCGATACGCCCTTCGGCAAGCCCTCCTCGCCCATCGTCCAGACCATCTGGCACGGCACGACCGTCTACCTCCTCCAACGGCATGGCCCGGGCCACACGCACAGCCCCACCGCCGTCCCCTACCGAGCCAACCTCTACGCGCTCAAGGCGCTGGGCGTCACACACGTCCTCGCCAGCGGCGCGACCGGCTCGCTCCGCGAACACATCCACCCCGGCCAGCTCGTCGTGCTCGATCAAGTGATCGACAAGACCTATCGACGCGCCAACACGTTCTATGAGCACGCCGCTGTGCACGTCGAGTTCTCCGAGCCGTTCTGCCCGGTGATGCGACGGTGGCTGCTCGACGCGGCCAAGCGTGCCGAGGGCGACACCGTGGTGCACGACGGCGGGACGTATGTCTGCATGGAAGGCCCCGCGTTCAGCACCCAGGCCGAGAGCCACTGGCACCGGTCCATCGGCGGGGACGTCATCGGCATGACCGCCATGCCCGAGGCCAAACTCGCGCGCGAGGCCGAGCTCGCCTACGCCATGATCGCAATGCCCACCGACTACGACTGCTGGAAGCCGCACGACGTCACGCAGAACAAGCTCTCGCTGCTGCATGAGATCATCGGTAACCTCCAACGCGCCACCACCGCCAACCTGTCACTCATGAAGGCAGCGCTCGCCAACACCACGATCCTGCAAGCCACGCCAAGCCCCGCGCACGATGCTCTTTCGCTTGGCATCTGGTCGGACAAGAAAGCCATCCCCCCTGCCGAGGTGCAACGCCTCGACGCGCTGTGGGGCCGACATTTCCAGTGATGTGACGAGCAGATGCGCAGAAACGTCGCAAAGCATGCTCGGATGTTCGCCAATAGTCCTCCATTCAAAGCTACAACATCAGGCACCGAGGCGTCCTGTAGCGAGGACCACAGTCACCCGGAACACAATCGTTTCACTGCACGAGAGGTGACGCGTCCATGTCTGCTTGTCGCGATGTGCGTTCAGGGTGGTCCGAACCGTACGACTCAAAAACGCCTGCGCACAGGGTTGATCATGATGTTGTCGTGGCCGGGGACGATGACGTCGGCGATCTCGACGGCCTCGGCGAGGGACTCCTGGGCCTTGGCGATGTCGAAGGCGCTGCGGAGCACCCGGCCGGCCTCGAGGTGCTCGATCGTGGCGATGGCGTCGCCTGCGATGAGCACGGTCGCGTTGGTCAAGGTGAGCAGCAGACCGCACGTGCCCGGCGTGTAGCCGGGGAGCGGGAACAGATCCACCTGCGGCGCGAGCTTGTCGGGCGCGGGCTTGCAGCGTTGCAGCGTCTGGATGTCCTGCTCAATGAGCCGGCGGATCTGGTTGTCGTCCTCCTGCTCGAACCGCGCGAGCAGTTGCACGCCGACGCGCTCGCGCTCCTCTTCGCCGATGTACCAGGTGGCGTGCTCGAAGTGCGAAAGCCCTGCGCGGTGTGCTGGCCTGAAGTTGGTGAGGAACACGGCCGTCACGTCCTCGGCGGTCAGGCCCGCCCGCTCTGCCAGACGCGCGTTGATCACCTGGCCCGGTAGGCCCGGGTCGATGAGCAACGTCATCTCACCGCTGCGCACCAGCGTCGTGGTCGCGTGCGGCGTGCGTGGCGGCGTCTTCTCCTGCCACAGTTCGTGTCGGCTCAAGGCCCCGATGCTGATGATGCGGTAGTCCATGGTTGAAAATCGTAAGTGCGATGGCCAAAGTGGGGTCCGTCGTCATTCTTTTAGGTGATCGACGTGCGCCCAGGGCAGGACTCCACCGAGCGCGTCTTTCTTGGCTTTGAGTTGTTCGAGGACGATGGGTGGCATGAGCGCTTTGAGCCGGTCGATGTCGCCGCCGGAGGCGATCTGCTTGATGAGTGTGGAGCTGGTGAAGGCGTGGACCTCGCCGGTCATGATGAAGACGGTCTCGACGTCGGCAATTGCTCGGTTGGTCAGAGCGAGCTGGAACTCGAAGTTAAGGTCGGTGACGTTACGGATGCCGCGGAGGATGGCGACCGCGCCGATCTGTCGAGCGTAATCGACCGTGAGGCCGTTGTAGAGATCGACGCGCACGTTGTTGCCACATTCTTTGGCGACCAGTTGACTGATCATCTGCCGGCGTTCCTCGATGGTGAAGATCTCGCGCTTGGCGGGGTTCTTGCCGATGGCAACCACGAGCTTGTCGAAGAGGTGCTGCCCGCGTCGGATGACGTCGAGGTGGCCGTTGGAGAGCGGGTCAAACGTGCCTGGGAACACGGCAACCTTGCCGGCTTGCGGTGTGTTCTTAGGATGAGTGTCGTGGGGAGTTGGCATCTCATTGCGAGTATATCGGTGCATCGCTTGCACCTGTCGATGAGTGCAATTGATAGACACAGGGCAGGTGTCCCCATGCAAGCGGCGGCGGTGCTTCTTGACAATTGAGACAAAGCGGAGATACTTATCAATGAAATAGTCTTTTGATTGCCTCAAGGTCATTATAGTTAGAATTCTTTGTTCAGT
>DAIOEG010000133.1:0-4073 GCA_036746415.1 Phycisphaera sp.
TCGCGCGCTGTTGCCGGGGCCGGCGGTGGACACGTCGGAGGTCGAGCGGGTGCGTTCGCAGCGTGCGTCGGAGATCCGTGACCGCAACGCGCAGCTCTTGGTGCCCACGGGCGAGGCGGTTGCGACGGCGGCGCTGACGGCGGCAGAAGCGCAGGAGTCGGCCGAGCCCAGCGTGGAGCCGGGCGTGCTGCCGACGCGCGGCGCGGTGAGTTACACGATGGACGCGTGGGCGTTGGACCTGGCGAGTGAAGAGGAAGCGGTGCTCTCGCTGCTCGGTGGCGTACGGGTCGTGTTCGAGGACTTCGAGACCGGGCGAGTGGTGACGTTGACGGCCGAGCGGGTCGTGATGTTCCTCGACCGCGCGGCGGCAGACGCAAACAACCAAGGCGCTGGCGGCTTCGATGCGGGCGGCGGTGAGGTCCGCGCGGGCGCGGTGCGTGGCGTGTATCTCGAGGACAACGCGGTGGTGACCGACGGGGACTACACGGTGCGTGCGCCACGTGTGTTCTACGACGTGGAGGGGGACCGTGCGGTGTTGCTGGACGCGGTGATGTTCACGCGCGATGCGCGCAGTGGCCTGCCGTTGTACGTGCGTGCCGAGTCGCTGCGTCAGACATCCGCACGTGCGTTTGAGGCCCGTGAGGCGCGGCTGACGACCAGTGATTTTGCGGTGCCTCATCTTGCGATCGGCGCTTCGCGTGTGACGATCCGCGAGTTTGAGGACGAGGCGGGCGTGGTGAGTCAGGGCTTCGAGGCCAGGGGCGTGACGGTGCGCGCGGGCGATGTGCCGGTGTTCTGGTGGCCGGGCGTCGCGGGCCGGTCGAACAACCTGCCGATCCAGCGGATCAGCGCGGGTTATCGCTCGGACAACGGCGTGGAGTTCAAGACGCGGTGGGACGCGTTTGCGTTGGCGGGCGTCGTGCCGCCGGCGGGTGTGCAGGCGTCGCTGGACGGCGACTACCTGGGCAACCGTGGCGTGGCCGTCGGCGGTGTGCTGGAGTATGACCAGCCGTTGGAACGCCGCCGTGGCAAGGTCGAGGGGTATTTTTTGCCGTCGGACAGCGGGACCGATGAGCTTGGCGCGGGCCGAGACATCGAGCAGGACGGCCGAGCACGCGGCTTCTTCCGGGCACAGCACCGACAACAACTCGAGAACCGTTTCGAGTTGTCCGCCGAGCTTGGCAGCGTGAGCGATGAGACGTTTTTAGAAGCGCTGCGTGAAGAGCTCGCGTTTGAAGACCGCGCATTAGAGACATCGCTTTACCTGAACCGTCGTGATGAGGAGTCGCAGTTCAACGCGCTGCTGCGGACGGACATCAACGACTTCATCACGCAGACGGCCGACCTCCAGTCGCCGGGCTTCACGGTCGAGCGGTTCCCGGAGGTCGCGTACTTCCGGCAGGGCAGCTCGCTGTGGGACGACCGGCTCACGTGGTTCAGCGAGAACCGCGCATCCATGCTCCGCGCACGCTTCAGCGACTCAACGCCAGCCGACTACGGCCTGAACGCCAACAACGCGCCGCTGGCGTTCGGCACCAACGAAACCACGAGCTTCCGCGACGCCGCGCGGGCCGACGGCTTCCCGACCGATACTCGCCTGCGACTCGACAGCCGACAGGAACTTGCCGCGCCGATGCAGGCGGATGCCATCGATGTCACGCCCTTTGTCGTCGGTCGGCTCACGGCCTACGACGACGACTTCGAGGCCTACCGCGGCGAAGACGAGCAGGCACGCGCGTGGGGCGCCGCGGGCCTGCGACTCGGGACCGAGCTGAGCAAGAGCAACGCCGACGTCCGCAACAGGACGCTGGACCTGGATGGTCTTCGCCACGTGATCGAGCCGAGCGTCACGGCGTTCTACGCCGGCTCGAACATCGACAGCTTCGACCTGCCCAACTACGACGAAGACGTCGAACGGCTGGCCGAGGGCGGGATCCTCAAGCTCGGCGTGGTCAACACCCTGCAGACGCGACGCGGCGGGCCCGGGCGGTCGCGCACGGTGGACTGGCTCTCGCTCAACTCGCAGGCCGTCTTCCGCAGCGACAACCCTGAAGAAGACGATAACCTCGCCATCGCACGCTTCTACGACTACCGCCCCGAATACACGCGCGGCGGCGACCACGTCTACAACGAGCTGACCTGGCGGGTCACCGAGTCCTTCAGCGCCATTGGCGAGGCGACCTGGTCGCTGGAGACCTCACGCGTCGAGCAGTGGCGGGCCATGGGCTTGCTCACCCACAGCAGCCGTGCGCAAAGCTCGCTGTCGTACACGCAGACCGACGTGTTCGAGACCGAGCTCTTGCGGTACGCGCTCAGCTACGAGCTGACCCGCAAGTACGACCTGCAGTTCTCGCAGACGTTCGATCTGGTGGAGGATGCGCAGGGCCAGAAGCGCAGCTCCAGCGAAGTGACGCTGATCCGCAGCTTCCCCCAGTTCCAACTGGGCGTGTCCCTGGGTGTCGATTCGTTCACCGACCGCGAACGGCTGAGCATCGTGCTCATCCCCACCGGCCTCACCGGCGGCCTGAGCACGACCTCGCTCGCCGATCGGTGATGCTGCACAAGGAAGGATGGATCAACAGTCAACTCTTCAGGGGCACCCCATGAACACGATGGATCTCGGTACGACATTGGAACCGTCGCAACAGCTAACTTCATTGAACGATAGCGAGCCATCGTGGGTCCGATGGCTTGCTCGGAGTGCGTGGGTCATTGTGAGTGGCAGCGTGTTGTTGATCTTTCTTTACACTTTTGCTGAGTTATTGAAAGAGTTTCAGGGCTGGACAATGACGTACGCCGCGCTATGCGGGGTGGTTGTGGCGGTCACATTATTGGTGCTGGTTGGGTACTGGTGGTTCACCACACCAGAGCCGGGCATCGTAGAGACGCGCCGCGTGTGGGCGTGGCGGTGGTCTACACGCTGGGCTTCTGTGGTGATGTGTGTGCTGAGTATTGCAAGCGCGTCCATTGAGGCGATGGACGTCCGCAGCGAGTTCGAGACGCCTTTGCTGTGGCTTGAGATTGCGTGCGTCGTTCCGGGTGTCGTGGGCATGGTGGCGTGCTGTGGGTATCTGGCGGGGCTCCTGGCGCGCGGCGGGTCTCACATGTTGTCATCGCAGGCGTGGTTGGTGGCTGCGTTGTCCGCGATGGGTGCCTTGATTGTCGTCCCCGGCGTCGTCCTGCTCATTCAATACCCGCAGCTTTGGGAGACTGACACGCCGCTTGAAGCACAACTGCTGGAAGGGATGGCAGCGGCGCTGAGTTTCTGCGGCGGCGGACTCATTCTGATGGTTGCATGGGGGTGGTGGATGGTGCTGCTTGTGCTGGGGTCGTTGCAGTGGCAACAGATCGCGTCGTTGCCCAGGGCGTAAGTCGCGTCTGGGCATCTCCCGCCGGGCGACGGTACAGTGTCGGGTCACTCTCTGACGACCGATGGAGGCCCGCCGTGCTCAAGTTTTTCCGCCAATACAACAAGTACATCCTCGCGGTGGGGTGCGTGGTCCTCATGATCGCGTTCCTCGTGCCGCAGTTCGCCCAGCAATACGCGCCCAACCCGATGAACCGCGTCGTCGGCCAGGTCCACGGCAAGGACATCATCGAGAGCGACCTGGTCGCCTCCGCCAACGAGGTCCAGCTGCTCGGCGAGCTGTTCCGCCGTGCGTCGATCTTCAACCTCGTGCCCTACGACCGCGAGCAGTGGATGCTCATGACCCGCGAAGCGCACGCCATGGGCCTGCGCGTCAGTCAGGCGGAGATCAACACCGCGCTGTCACGCCTCGGGATCGCCGACGCCGAGCAGCTCACGCAGCTGTCGCTTGCCACGCGGATGCCCGAAGAGACGCTGCGGGCGATCGTTGGCAAGTGGCTGGTGAGCGAGCGATACAAGCTGCTCGTCACCGGCCGGCGGATGCCCCAGACCGCGAACCGGTCCGGGTCCAGCCCGAAGCCGGCGGCGCCCGCCCGCAGGTGCTGGATGGCCTGCACGAGGTCATCCTCGGGCTCCGGGAAGACCGCAGCTGGCCCGGACTGGCGGTAGGAGACCTTAGCCACCGCCAGACCGTTTGCTCGCGCGA
>DAIOEG010000133.1:4083-7099 GCA_036746415.1 Phycisphaera sp.
CGGAGATCCAAAACCAGTTCCGCTCGCTCCAGAACCGGCCGGCCGAGGAGCAACAGTTCTATCTGCAGATGCTCGCGCAGCAGTTCTACTCCGAGACCACGGGCGTCGGCCGGGTCAGCTCGCTGGCCACGCAGCGCCTCGGCCACGAGCTGCTCACCACCATCTCCGGCCAGACGCTGCTCATCCCCGCCAAGCCCGCCGACAACGCCGCCGCAGACCCGACGCGCATCGCGCAGCTCTTCGAGCAATACAAAGACGTGCTCCCCGGCCAGCCCACGACGCAGGAACGCCCGTACCCCTTCGGCTACCGGTTCCCCGACCGCGTCAAGCTCGAATGGATCAAGGTGCCCCGCACGACTCTCGAAGCGCAGGTCAAAGTCGACCCCGTCGAAGTGCTCGACGCGTACCGCAAAAACCCCTCGGCCTACGTCACCGATGGCGAGCCGCCGGCCCGGCCGAGCGACGAGGTGCGCGGCCTGATCGCCACCGAGCTGCGCGCCGCACGCGCACAAGAAAAGATGAGCAGCGTCACCTCGCGCCTGCGCGCGGTGCTGGATGATCAAGCGCGCGGCCTGCCCGAGAGCAACGGATACCGCACGCTGCCATCGGGCTTTGTGCCCCTGCCATTGACGCAGGCGGCCGATGCTGTTGCAAGCGAACTGGGAGTGGTGCTTGAGACGGGCGGCGCGTCGCAAGATTGGGTGTCGCTGGATGACTTGACATCGCTGCCGGGCGTCGGCCTGTCGCGGGTGCCGGGGTCGAACGTGTTCTTCCCAACCGTCGTGCGCCAAGCGCGCGAACTGCTGAACGAAGGAGCATCAGCGAGCTTGCGGGTGCAGGTGGGCCTGCCCGGCCCGGCGCTTGAATCCGTCGAGGACGGCTCGGTGTTCCTCTTCCGGCTCGTGTCGGCCGAGCGGTCCCGCGTGCCCGCAACGATCGACGATGTGAAAACGCAGGTCGAGCAGGACGCGCTGCAACTCGCCGCATACGAAGCACTCAAGACTCAAGCCGAGGCGTACAAGTCCCGCGCAATACAAGCGGGCCTGAGCGCGTTGTCAGCCGAGCTCGGAGCCACGTTGGCGGACACGGGCGCGTTCCCCCGCCGGCAGATCGGCGCAGCCGAACTCGTACCCCCGCAGGTCCCCGGCGTTGGCCAGAGCCAACCGTTCATCGACGCGGCCTTCCAACTCGCCGAAGGACTCCAGCCCGGCGACGTCGTCACCGTCAAGCCGTTGGCTGATCGCCTCACGGCCGTACCCTCCGATGCGACCTTGTCGCTGGTCCTCTTCGAGCTCCAGCAGTACCAACCGCCCACTCTCAAAGACCTCCGCGATCAGGACCGTGGCCTGCGCTTCGGCATCGATCGACTCCTCACCGGCGACGCGATGGACGCAGCCCTCTCGCCCGAAGCACTCGCCAAGCGGGCCGGCTACACGCTTGAGGCCAGTGATGAGGACGAGTCTGCCGCGCCTGAAAGCGCAAGCTGAACGGTTGCGACGCGTCGTGCTTCGTTGACGTGACATCACTCACGCCGCCGACCGCATGCCCGGCATCAGCACGACCTTGATGCACCCGTCTGTCTTGTCGCGGAACTTCGCGTACGCCTCCGACGCGTGTTCCAACGGCTCGCGGTGCGTGATCACAAATGATGGATCGATCGTCCCGTCCAACACCTTCCGCAGTAGTGGCTCCATGTACCGCTGCAAGTGCGTGTAGCCAAACATCCCCGACGGCGAATGGCCCATCACGATCTGCGCCTGCTCCGCGTTTCGGTTGCTGTTGTCGCACAAGCTAAAGAGCGTCTCGTCGCAGAAGAAGCACGAGCCGCACGCAATCGTGAACGGCACCACGACCTTGTCGCCCACCTTCAAGTTGCGCACCGATCGACCCACATCCACGACCACGCCCATCGGCTCGTGGCCGATCACATCGCCCGATTGCATCGACGGCGCGCTGCCTGCCATGAGGTGAAGGTCCGAGCCACAGATGCCCGATGCCGTCACCTGGATCACCGCATCACGATCATCTTCGATGATCGGGTCGGGCACCTGGTCCACGCGGATGTCGTTTCGGCCGTGCCAGCAGACTGCTTTCATCGCTTGCCTCCATGGTGGGTGACGTGCGGAAGCGAAGATAAAACTGCCGGGTGTCAAACGGGATCAAAGCACGGTGACGTGACGTTCATCCAAAGTTGAAACCGCAGATGAACGCGGATGCACGCAGATGAACATAGAAAACGAGGCCATACAAGCAGCAATGGACAGTGTGTCCAATCCTTGGCGATCTCGATGGCTGCAATCCAACTCCGCGTCCATCCGCGTCCATCCGCGCTTCCAGAATCTTGATTCCGATCACGCGAAGCTGGCGGCCATGTTGGCCTTGCTTTCGACGGTGTCGTTCTTCTTGAAGCTGGACTGTTGCTTGAGTGATTCGAGCAGCGTGTGGAACGCTTCGCGGTCGGTGGGCAGCTCGACGCTCTGATGCGTGAGGCCGGCCATGAGCATCGCGTTGCCCAGTTCCAGGCCGTGGATGCCTTGCGTGGCTGGCGCGACGAGGTCGTGCTGATCGCCGTCGGCCAGCAGCGTCGCGATGAAGTTGCGCGAGATCGACTCGTGCTCGCTGTGGGGCGAGCCACCGGGCTTGATGCGCATCTCGGTGACGCCGGGCTCGGCGAAGCGTTCCTTGCTCTGCCTGGTGAACTGCGGGACGGGCGTGTGGTTGCGCAGGTAGATCAGTTCGCTGCCGAGGCGTTCATCGCTGATGATCGTGCCTTGCGTGCCGACGATCTCGAGGCGGTTGATGCCCGGCGCCTGCCCGGTCGAGGTGATGAAGACGCCGGTTGCGCCGTTGCTGAACTCGAGTAGCGCGTTGACGTCGTCTTCCACTTCGATGTGGTGGTACTTGCCCAGGCCGACGGTCGCGGCGACGACGCGTTTGGGCTGGCCGACGAACCAGCAGAACAGGTCGAGGTTGTGCGGGCACTGGTTGATGAGCACGCCGCCGCCCTCGCCCTTCC
>DAIOEG010000134.1:0-267 GCA_036746415.1 Phycisphaera sp.
TGGGGAGTGGGTGTTGGGGAGTGGCCCGCAAGAGTACGAGACAAGTCTCGCGATCCGCCAGCTCCCCATCTGCGTTCCGCGTTCTCCACTTCCGCGTTCCCACTTCCCACTTCCTGTCGCTTCCTCAATGTGCCGACGCCGCGCCGCGCCCGCCGTGGCCCGTGATCGGCTTGAGGGCCCGCATCGGTCGAGGACGCCCGTTCCACAGGAAGTACGTGACGCGCCCGATATCGTCCAGAATCAGCATGAAGCACGGCAGCAGCCCCA
>DAIOEG010000134.1:277-2221 GCA_036746415.1 Phycisphaera sp.
CCGCCGCGATGCTAATCGCCATCGGGACCAGGAACCGCGCCTGAAACGATGTCTCCATAATCAGCGGGAGCAGCCCCAGCACCGTCGTGATCGTCGTCAGGAAGATCGCACGCAGCCGGGCCATCCCCGACTCCACCAGCGACTCAAACACGCTCAATCCCTCCTCACGCTTGAGGTTGAAAAACTCAACCAGGATCAGCGAATCATTCACAACAATCCCCGCCAGCGCGATCAACCCGATCAGCGACAAGAACGTCATCTCGTACCCCATGAGCAGGTGCCCCCACACCGCGCCGATCAGCGAGAACGGGATGATCGACATCACCACCAGCGGCTGGAAGTAACTGCTGAACAGCCACGCGAGGATGATGTAGATCATGATCGCCGCCGCCCCCGCGCCGATCGGCAACGTCGAGAACGCGTCCGCCACCTGCTCCTGTCGGCCGGCGCTGGAGAACAACACGTCGGGGAACTCGGCCCGCAGCGCGTCCAGCCCCAACTCGCGCGTCACATCCTCGGGGCTCACGCCCGGCAGCGTGTCGGCCGTCACCGTGATCGACCGCTGACGGTTCACACGCTTGATGCTTGCGTACGCGCTGGCGGGCACGATGTCCGCCACCTCCGACAACGGCACGCGCTCGCCCGTCGGCGTCACCACCCACGCCGTCTCCACCGCCGACAACGACCGCCGCGTCGCCTTATCGACACGCACCCGCACATCGATGTCTTCTTCATTGGCCGCGAACACGTGCGCATCGAGCCCGAACAGGAAGCCGCGCACCTGCGTCGCCAGGTCTGTCGGCGTCATGCCCACCGACGCCAGCGCCGCGGCACGGGGCACGATCCGCTGCTCCACCTGACCCTTGTCGTTGTCGTCGGTGATGTCCACCACGCCCTCGAATCGGCGAAGCATCTGCTTCAACTCCGCGGACGCTTCTTCGAGGCGGGCCTTGTCAGGGCCGCTGAGTCGGATCGAGATATCCGCCCCGCCCGGCCCGCCGGAGATCGCCTCGAACTGCACGCGATCCGCCTCGTCCAGCCGGCCATCGAGCGCCGCACGCAATTCCGCGATGACCACCGGCGAGGGCTTATCACGCAACTCAACAGGCGTCAGCTCGATGAACAGCTGCGCCAGGTGCGACGAGAAGCCCGAGTCCTGATTCGTCTCCAAGTTGCCCTGCTGGCCGACGATGCTTGACACCGCGTACACCTCTGGCAGGCCGCGCGCTGCACGTTCGATCTCCTTCGCCGCCGTGAACGTCTCATCCAGCGGGCTGCCGATGGGCATGCGCACGTTCACCTGCACCGTCTCCGCGTCGTTGTCAGGCAGGAACGTGAACGGCACGTGACGCCCCGTCACCAGCCCCACCGAGCTGATGAACACCGCCACCACGATCGCCGCCGTGATGTACCGGTACCGAAGCGCCCAGCGGATGTAGTTGGCGTAAGCCGGCACGATGCGCTGCTGGATCACCCCGTCCCGCCAACGCTCAAAACGATGCAGCACGTTGCTCGAAGCGCTGATGTGCGTGCGGTTGTCACGCTTCTTTAAAGAATGTCCCATGTGGCTGGGCAAGATAAACAGCGACTCCACCAGCGACATCAGCAGCGCACACGCCACGACCCACGGCAGCGCACCCAGCAAGTCGCCGATGCTGCCCTTGATAAACGTCAACGGCACGAACGCCACCACCGTCGTCGTCACCGTCGCGAACACCGGCCAGAGCACGTCGCCGGTCCCGTTGATCGCTGCCTCCAGCGCCGGCTCGCCCTTCTCGTGCCGGCTGATGATGTTCTCACTGACCACGATCGCGTCGTCCACGAGCAACCCCAGCACGATGATCAGCCCGAACATCGTGAGCAGGTTCAGCGTCACGCCCGCCAGCATCATGAGCACGAGCGTCCCGCCCAACGCCGTCACCAGGCCCACGCCCACCCACAACG
>DAIOEG010000134.1:2231-4857 GCA_036746415.1 Phycisphaera sp.
TGTCCCGTGCGGGTCAGCATGTCGACCGCGCCGCGGTAGCCCTCGGCCACGTGCACCAGCGCGCCGCGCTGGGCGAGGGTTTCTGCGATCAGGCCGCGACCGCCGGGAGCCGTCACCAGGCCCACGCCCACCCACAACGCCGCGCGCCAGTTGAGAAACACCAGCAGGCAACCGAACACGAGGATCGCGCCCGAGACCGCGTTGCGTGAGAGAAGGTCCAGTCGGCCTTCGACAAAGCGCGCCAGGTCCGTCAGCGTCGTGATCGACGCACCGGCCGGCAGCGCGTGCGTGGAGTTCAGGCCGAGCTTGTACGCCTGCGCGTTGGGCCGATCAAGCGTGCGGTCCAGCCACGACCCCGGGAACGGCTCGCCCCGCCGAGCGGCGACGTACGCCCGCACAGACATCGCGATCTTCACGATGTCCTGCTCGCCCACGCTGAAAATCGTGAGGATTCCCGCCGGCTGCTCGTTGTAACGATTGATCACGCCATCATCGATGAAGCCGTCCACCACGTCGGCCACGTCGCCGAGCTTGACCACTCTGCCGTCGGGCGTCGCCTTGAGCACGATCTGCTCGATCGCGCCAGTACTTTCCTCGACGCCCATCGTCCGCACCGATGTGTTCCCCGATGCGCTCTTGACCGTCCCGCCGGGCACCTCGCGCATCCAGCCGCTGATCGCCTGACTCACCTGCGTCAGCGACACGCCCTGTTCCAACAGCGACGCCTGACGTACATCCACCCGCAGCTCGTCGCCACGCACGCCCGTCACGCTGATCGTCCCCATCCCCGGCAGCGTCCGCAGGTCGTCCCGCACGCCACGCACCGCCGATTTCAGCACCCGCTCATCCAGATCGCCACTCACCGCCACCATGATCACCGGCAGCGTCGGCTCAAGCAGCGACGCGGTGATCCGTTCCGACTCGGCAGGCAGATCACGCAGCGCATCGAGCTTCCGCTCGATCTCATCGAGCGCCTTGTCGGGGTCCTGGCCCTCGACAAACTCAACCGTCACCCCGCCCCCACCCTCGCTCACGGTCGTGAACACATCATCGACCTCATCCAGGTCGATCAGCGCATCCTCCACCTTGATCGCCAGCGTCTCTTCGACCTCCTCGGGGCTTGCGCCCGGATACACCAGCGTCACCACCGCCGCCTCGGCCTCCACCTGCGGGAAGAACTCCTTGCGCAACGTGGTGGCAGAAAAAATCCCCGCAAGAATCAGCCCCGCCATCAGCAGGTTCACAGGCACTGGCTTCCGCACACCAAACGACGCAAGCGACATTGTGACCACCAGAGTTCAAGGCAACCAAGTCTCATCAACGCCAAAACACTACGGCCGAACCTCCACCCGCTCTCCATCCAGCACCACCGTCGTTGCCGTCAACAACAACACCTGACCCGCCAGTGCATCCCCCTCGAGCGCCGCCCACTGGTCATCCGCAAGCCCCGTGTCCGGCAAGGAGCCCTCAAAGCTGAACGCGACAGGCGCTTCCTCGCTCTGGATCACCGGTCGGCCCTGATCGTCGTTGACCACCCTCTGCACCCGCAGCTGACGCATCGAACGCCTCGGGACCACGACCCGCGGCTCCGTCCGGTCGCTCGTCACCACCGCCTCTACAAATCGCCCCGGCGTCAAGCGGCCTTCCAACGGCGTCTCCCGCTGATCCAGATCGACGTAAACCGTGAACGTCCGCGTCTGCGCATCGTCTTCGGGGCTGATCCGCGCAATCCTGGACGACCACCGCTGACCCGAGCCGTTCGTCGCCTTGAGCTCCACCGCGCTGCCGATCGCGACGCCGCCCCGCCCGGCCGTCGGCAGCTGCACGGGCACCTCCACCTGTGAAATGTCCACGATCCGTGCGACCCGCTGCCCCGGCGAGATCATCTCACCGATCTCAAGGTCGGTCTCCTGCACCACGCCCGCGATCGGCGAGGTGATCGTTGCACGCTCCACGTTGAGCACCGCAACGCCACGCTGCGCCAGCAACGCCGACCGCTGCGCCTGCAGCCCCGCCTGACGCGCGGGCAACGATTCGATCTGATCCAGCGAGCGCACGACCGAACGCTCCGAGACGATCTGCGCGCTGCGCGCCCGGTCCACGTCCTGCGCGTTGGCGACCCGCTTCTCAAATAAGCCACGCACGCGCTGCAGCTCTTCGTTGGCGATTTGAAGGTCGTCCTGCTCGAGTTCCAGCTGACGCTTGAGCTGGCGTTCGTTTACGACAAGCTCCGCGAGCGACGCATCGACCTGCGCCAGCGTCGCGTCGATCCGCTGGACCTCAGCCAGGAAGTCGCTGTCGTCCAGCCGGGCCAGCAGTTGCCCCTGCGTCACCGGCATGCCCGCCCGCGCATCGTCAGGCGTCTCGACCACCGTCGCGGTGATCCGGGCCGGTACGTCCGCAAGGTTCTTGGCCTGTGCCTGCCCGTACCCACGCCACTGCCTCGCCACCGCGCGCACCTGCGGCTCGAACACAACGACTTTGCGTCGGGCGTTCTCGGTCTGCGCCTCTTCCAGCGTCGGTGCCGTCGCCTGCAGCACGGCATAGACCGCGAGACCCGCCGACAACACACCCACGATCACCACGATCCGCGTGACAATCGCCACTGAGGGATGAGAGTCCGACA
>DAIOEG010000134.1:4867-7047 GCA_036746415.1 Phycisphaera sp.
CTGCGACGGCACTACTTGAGGTCCCCGCTCGGTCACCGAGCGCAGGCCGCGGATTCTAGCGCATTGTCGGCCGCTTTTGACGCCGCGCGCGATTGTCGTGCCAATCGTTGTCGCCACCGTGCGACGCCGCACAACCGAGCCAACGGCCCGGCTTGCCGACCGATCGTGATGCGCATGCCGGGCCGGGCCGGCTCGATCCTGTCCCGCAGACCACGCATCCACTTGATCGTGTTGCGCGATGCAGCAACAAGACAGAAGAGCAGCACGTGCTCAAACATGATCAAACCCCCCACTCACGAGCGATCGGCAGCGGACGCGTCGCACAAGTCTCACGCAGCACAGACAACCGCTCATCAAACAACGTCTGCACGTTCAGCTTCCACGGGTCATAGCCGTGCATCGGCACAGCGCACCACCACCCGGTGCCGCCGATGACACGCGCATCAGATCGGCGTCTTAAAGCCCATCGCACGCACCGCGCACCACCCACTCCGTCCTTCAAAAATCCCAAAAACACCACCCGCAAAGGCGAAAACAACCAACACCCACCACGCCCCATGCACCAGCACACCACTCAACAGCAGCACTGCAAACACCAGTGACAACAGCACCGACAACACGCCCACCACCAGGCGAACAGCACGACCTCTCGCATCAATGTTGCATTGCATGACCTCATCCTAGACACGACCCACACGCCACGCACCGCTTCTTGAAGCGCCGCACACACGCATGCGCACGCAGCAACAACACGACATCGCGCGGATCAACCACTCAAGTCACACGCATCGATGCGCCGATGATGTGCACAACGCGTGAATGACTGTTGACTTGAGCAACATGAACGCGTTACATTGCAACAAGCTCCGAAGGCGTTGGGAAAGGATCACTGCCATGGCTAAGAAGAAAGCTACGAAGAAAGTCGCGAAGAAGAAGGTCGCCAAGAAGGCCACCAAGAAGAAGAAGTAAGACGTTTGATGGTTTGAGTGACTGATTTGTTTGACTGACTGAATGCAGGACGCAACTGCAACGACGCAAGGACGCGTCAAACTCCCGACGGGCACGAGGCCGCTCCGAAGTTCAGGCCACCCGTCACCCAACTCCCCTTCAACTCATACTCAAACGCCACGGAGCATTAAAGAGCGACCCCCACAAGGGTCGCTCTTGTTTTTTGCGCACACGTCAAGACACTCCCCCATGCCGATGCTGAGCCCCGTCCCGTGGGAACGCGGCTGGCTCCTCTTCAACACATCACCAACTCACTCACCCAGCCGCGACAGCAACCCCTCCGCCGCCGCATCCGCGAACCGCTTGCGGTTGAAAGCACCACAAATCGCGGCAAATCCGCTCTCTTGTGCCGACACCGCCGCGCCCCCGTCCAACAACGGCCGGACCGCGTCGCACAACGCCTCGCCCCCTCCGAAATACGGCACCAGCTCCGGGATCACCCGGCCAACGCCCAGCGACTCGCCCATCAAGTTCGGCAGCGTGAACGTCCGCGTCTGCACCACCCAACGCCCCAGCGTCTCCCACGCCACACGACCCACCCGATACGTCGCAACCATCGGCGTGCCACGCGCGACCGCCTCCAGCGTCGCCGTCCCCGACACGATCACCGCCGCGTCTGACCAGTCCAACACCTTTGCTGCATCACCCACCACCATCGATACCCGACGCGGCAACCGACCCCCCGGGCTCATCCGCATCACCTGGTCTGCTCGCGCCTTATCCGCCGCCGCCACCACCACCGACAACTTCTCATAACGATGACGCAGCAGGTCAAACATCGCCAGCATGTCCGGCCAGTTGCTCCGCACCTCGCCCGCGCGCGACCCGGGCAGCAACGCCAACCTCGGCGAGCCGTCCGGCATGTCGCTCGTGTCACGCGCGACCAGCGCTTCTTCAAACAACGGGTGGCCCACAAACTCGGCCGACACACCTCGCGTCCCAAACCACTCCGGCTCAAACGGCAACAAGCACAACACATGGTCCGTCAACCGTCGCAGCTTCCGAATCCGCCAAGGCGCCCACGCCCACAGCTGCGGCGCGACCAGATGCACGATCTTGGCCTTGGGTCGATGTGTGCGCACCGCCTTGCACATGCCCCAGTTCGCGGCCGGGCTGTCGATGGGTACCAGCGCCGCCAGGTCGTTTTCCTTCAACCACTGCTTGACCACACC
>DAIOEG010000135.1:0-7002 GCA_036746415.1 Phycisphaera sp.
GGTGCCAGGAGATGTCGTTGCAGATCGGGCTCACGTAGTTCATGCGTGAGACGATCGTGACGTACTGGTTGTAATCAAGCACCTCGGCCAGCTTCTCGAACCCCGAGTGCAGGTAGCCGATGTGCGGCAGGGCGCGGACGACGCGCTCGCCGTCGAGCTCCATGACGATGCGCAGGGTGGTGTGCGTCGCGGGGTGCTGGGGGCCGAAGTTGAGCGTCCAGCGGTCGCCCTGGCCGGCCCAGTTCTCCGAGTCGATGTAGGGCGTTGTTTCGGCGTCAACGTCGAGTGGTTTGAGGTCGTAGGGCATGGTGATCGTGGGGCGTTCGGGGAGTGTGCTAGCGTGCTGTGTTGCGGATTGTAGAGCCATGCGGGGGCCGGGGCGAACGGCGGATCGACTCCACACACCGCGTGTGGGACACTGCTCATATGGCCGAGGTTGAGGAACATGACGACGAGGCATCCGGGCACGTCGGCAATGGGTCTGCGCAGGCATCGCGGGACGCATCTCGGCTGGTCGATGAGCGTTGTCGATCGCTTGGGTTTGCGTTGTGGGGCATCTGTGACGCGACGGCGTCGGAGCACGGCGTGTACCTCGAACGCTTCGCCGATGAGGGTCGGTCGGGAACGATGGGCTGGCTTGCAGACACGCTGAGGATGCGTTCGGACGTGCAGTCGTTCGTGCCCGGCGCGCGGTCGGTGATCGCGGTGGCGGATGTTTATGTCGGGGAGGGGGGGGAAGGGCGGAGGGCCGGTCAACAGAAGCAAGGCGCCAAGGGAACACAAAGCAAAACGCAGATCACGGTTGACGCATTGCTTTCTCCCTCAGCCCCGCAGCCCCTTAGCCCCTTAGCCCCTCCAGCAGGCAAGGTCGCTCGCTATGCGCATGGCCGGGACTACCACAAGGTCATGAAGAAGCGGCTGCATGCGTTGTGCGATGTGCTGCGTGAGAGGTTCCCGGGCGAGACGTTCCGTGCCACGGTGGACACGGCCCCTCTGCACGAGCGGGAGCACGCGGCGCGGGCGGGCCTGGGGTGGATCGGCAAGAACACGCTACTGATCCACCCGCGCCACGGGTCATACCTCCTGCGGGGCTGCGTGGTGAGCACGCTGCGCATCGAGCCGATGACCGGGAGTGTGACGAGCGACGCGACCACGAGCCGCGACCGTGAGGGAGTGGGGCCGATGGTGGGTTCAGCGATGCTCCGGAACGCAAGCGTTCATCGAACATCGCTTGCGCACTTTGAGTCAAACGATGTGTCACCGCCCCGCTCCCTCACGGTCGCGGCTCGTGGGGACGCTCTGGCGGTTGTCAGGGATCATTGCGCGAACTGCACGCGGTGCATCGATGCGTGCCCGACGGGGGCGATCGATGCGGGCGGGTATTCGATGGACCCGCGGCGCTGCATCAGCTACCTGACGATCGAGCACGACGGCGACATCCCGCGTGACGTGAACATCTCTGGTTGGATCGCGGGCTGCGACATCTGCCAAGAGGTGTGCCCGTACAACACGATCGCGGACAAACCCTCCAACCGCCTCGCGTTGCGTGACGACTACGCACCGCGTGCGCATGCAGCGGGGCTGTCGCTGCGCGACGTGTTGCAGTGGACAGAAGACGATCGCTTGAAGCACACATCCGGCACGGCGCTGACGCGCATCAAGCTGCCGCAGTGGAAGCGCAACGCGGGGGCGCTGCTTGCGGCGCATGAAAAAACGGGCGAGTGAACTCGCCCGCTACTTGGGTGTGTCGTGGTGTTGTGTCAGTCTTTGTGTGGCGGGACGCCGACGATGCTGAAGCCGCAGTCGACGTGGATCGTCTCGCCGGTGACGCCGGAGGACAGGTCGCTGAGGAGATAGACGGCGGTGTCGCCGACTTCTTCGCCGCTGTTGCAGCGTTTCATGCTGGCGGCGTGTTCCTGGTACTCGATCATTTTGTCCATGCCGCCCACGCCTGCGCCGGCGAGGGTTTTGAACGGGCCTGCGGAGATGATGTTGACGCGGACGTTTCGGTCGGGCCGGCCCAGTTCGTAGGCGAGGTATCGGGTAGTGTGTTCGAGGCAGGCCTTGGCGACGCCCATGACGTTGTAGCCGGGCGTGACTTTCTCGCCGCCGTAGTACGACATGTTCATGATCGACCCGCCGGGGCTGGTCTTCTTCGCATCTGTTTTCTGCATGAGCGGGGCGGCGCGCTTGGACATGGCGAGCAGCGTGTAGGCCGACGTGTCGATCGCGCTCAGATACGCGTCGCGGGGCGTCTGGTGGAACATGTCGGGGCGGAGGTAGTCCTTGTTGGCAAAGGCGATGGAGTGGACGACAAAGTCGAGGGTGCCTTGGTCGGCTTCCCACTGCGTGAAGACTTTGTCGAGCGACTCATCGTTGTTGGCGTCGCACTCGACCAGCCAGGGGTCCTTGACGCCGAGTTCTTCGACGGCTCGCCTGACGCGGTGCTCCATCTTGCCGATGGGCAGGTAGGTAAAGCCGATCTGCGCGCCGTGGGCGAGGAGCTGCTTGGCGATGAACCACGCGTAGCTTCGTTCGTTAGCGATGCCGAAGATGATGCCTTTTTTGCCGTCCATGAGGGCCATGAGTCGCTCCATGTGTATTAGGTTGAACAAGAAAAGGTAGAGCGGGTGAGTTGGAGTGGCAAGCGAGCGGGGCGGGGGTGAGTGGTGGGGGAGCCAGACGCTTCGGGCGATGCGCCCTCAGCGTCGGCGTGGGGGGGATATAGATGTGGTGTTACTTCGAGAGGTCCAGGAGGAGGTCCAGGCCCCTGTCGAGCATGGCGTCGTTGCAGGCGTAGCTGATCCGGAAGTGTGTGTCGCGTGCGCTAAAGACGTTGCCGGGGATGATGAGCAGGGACTTCTGCACGGCCCGTTCGACGAACTGCTGCGCGGTCAAGCGAAGGTGCTCGGGGACTTTGGGGAAGGCGTAGAACGCGCCGCCGGGCGTCGCGAGGTCGTAGTGCGGCGAGAGGCGTTGGACGACGCGGTCGCGCTTGCGTGCGTAGTCGGCGATGTGCTGGCTCATGTCGACGCGCAGCGCAAGGGCGCCGGCGACCTGGACCATGCTGGGCGCACAGACGAAGGTGTATTGCTGGAGCTTGGTCATCTGCTCGATGAGGAGGCGCGGGCCGACGGCGTACCCCAATCGCCAGCCGGTCATGCCGTAGGTCTTGGAGAAGCCCCGGAGCAGGATGGCGTTCGTGGGGTCGGTGTACGACAACGGCGAGACGCAGTACGGCTGGGTCTGCTTGCCGACGGCGTGCTTGTCGTAGCAGAACGCGTCGTAGATCTCGTCGGTCAAGAGCAGCACACCACGGCGATCGCACAGCTCGGCCAGCTCGCGCTGCACGTCGGGGGCGCTGACCACGCCCGTGGGGTTCGCGGGGCTGTTGACCAGCAGCATCTTGGTGCGCGGCGTGAGGAGCGGCTCGACGCGCTGTGCGGTGAGTTGGAAGTCGGGGTAGGTGTCGCAGTAGACGGCCGTCGCGCCGGTGAGCGTGACGAGGTGGCGGTACATCACGAAGTACGGGTCGGGGATGATGACCTCATCGCCCGGCTGGAGCGTCGAGAGAAACGACAGGAGCAAGCCGCCGGAGACGCCCGAGGTGACCAAGGCCGCGAGGTCGGCGGAGGGGCCCGTGAAGCGGTCGGCGGTGATCCGGCCGGGGAACTCGTGGGCGAGTTCCGCGATGACGGCATCGCGGAGCGTGGCGAGGCCCTGGGTCTGCGTGTAGCGGTTGACGCCGTCGCGGATGGCGTCGGCGGCGGCGTCTTTGATGGCCTGCGGCACGTCGAAGTCGGGCTGGCCGATGGAGAGGTTGACGGGGTCTTTGAGCGACGCGGCGAGGTCGAAGACGCGGCGGATGCCCGAGGCATCGATCGCGTGAAGCCGGTCGGCGATGAGGCGTTGAGGGTCGAGCATGTGGTGGCGTGAGTCGTGAGTCGGGATTCGTGAGTCGTGGTCGGCAGGTCGTGCGTTGAGTTTAGCGCGGGGTGCCGGTGTCGTATGCGGGCTTCGTCTACAACCCGATTGACGAACCACGACTCACCACTCGCGAGCAATGCATCATCGCGCATGCGACATACAGAGCAGGCCCACGCTGAGCATTCCCCAGCACCCACTCCCCACTCTCTCGATGCTCACGATCACTTACCGGCTTTGAGCTTGCGGTTGCCGACTTTAGGAAGGCCCAGGGCCTTCCCGGCTTTGCTGGTGTCGAACTTGCCCAGCGCGCTGAGCTTGGCGATGCGCTCGGCCCGCGAGAGGACGTTGCGGTGGGTGGCCAGGGCGTTGCCTGAACGGAGGGATCGGTCGAGACTCATGGTGATTACTGCGGTGAGGGGTTGTGGGAAGCTGCTTTCTCGGCGGGGGTGCCGACATACTTGTAAGGCATCATGGTGGCCAGGTCATCGCCGCCGTTGTTGTGGCGCTGCCACTCTTTGCCGAGCTGCCGGCGAGCGTTCTCAAACGTGCGGTACACGTCGGACTTGAGCTCGTCGGCAACGAAGCCACGCGTGACATCGATCACCATAACGAATCGACCATTCTGCACCGGAACGAGGAACACGTCAACCCCGCGGTCCCGCAGGAACGCCGACAGTCGGTCCGCCTCGGCGGGGATCGTGAACGCGTAGACCAGATAGTTCAGGCCGGCGCGGCGGGGGTCGGCGCGGTGTGCCTGGGGTGGGATTGGAGCGGGGTCGAGCCGTTGAGGTGTCAGGGGGGGCGTCTGGCGGTCGCCCCCGCCGGGGATGTCCGGCGTCGCCTTGAGCGCCAGCTCGACCGCCTCGCGCTGCTCGGCGTCCAATGACGCAAGCAGCGTCCGCTGCCCCATCTGCCAACTCACCAGCACCCCCGTCACCCCCGTCAGCAGGATCACAGCAACCACACCAAGCACCCATTTAGGCGACACACGCAGCGTCACCGGGCCCGATGTCATTCCCCGGCCAAGCGACGCGCCGGCTTGCTTTAGCCCACCCAGACCGTTGCCGCTGCCGAGCTCGCTCACGCGGTCCGCCAACGATTGCCACATCTGCCCGGCCCGCTCGCGCAGCGCGGCGAGGATTGCCGACATCGGCGACTGGCCCATGCGACGCCGGACAGGCGACGTGCCACTCTTGCGGGACGTTGGCGCCCCCAGCGTTGGGCGGCTCATGATTTCGTAGTTCGACCTTCCGTGGCGTCTGGGCATGATCGGGCTCCCGAGTCGGTCGGCTCCGCCGTGACTGCTTGACACACTGTAACCCATCACACCATCGGCGATGCGGCAGCTCCGCCATGACCGGTGCAGACCCCGATCGCGCTGGCGACCGCGTGCGTCTCGATGTGGCTGATGCTGACCCACCACTGATCGATGCCCAGCTCGGCGGCTTTGCTGGCGACCTCGCCGTGGACCACGACGCGCGGCCGACCCGACGGCTCGCGCACGATCTCCGCGTCGGTCCAGCGCATCCCGCCACGCAGCCCGGTGCCCAGCACCTTGAGCACGGCTTCCTTGGCGGCGAACCGCCCGGCGTAGTGTTCGAGGCGTCGCTTGCCGTTGCCGTCGGCGTAGTCGCGCTCGGCCTGCGTGAACACGCGGTGCAGGAACCGCTCGCCGTGCTCATCGAGCAACCGCAGCACCCGCTGTTTTTCAACGATGTCCACACCGTGACCAACGATCTGCATCGCGCCAGTCTATGACGTGCTGCTTGGGACCGCTTCAACACCGCACCATCAATCGCACAGCGCGGGGGACGCGGGGCAGCCATGCACACGATCAACATGCGTGGATCATCCCGCTTGAGGACGTGGCCCACTCAACGCGGTCGGGCATGATCGCCCACGTGCCCGCAACAACCAAGCGGACCTGCACGCGACGCGTCACAGGTTGGCGAGGCGCTCGGCCCGGTCTTGTTTCAGGAGGGAACCGAGCAGGTCGTCGAGTTGGCCGGCCATCAGGTGCTGGAGGTTGAAGGTCTGGTTGAGTCGGTGGTCGACGGCGATGTTTTCCTTGAAGCGGTAGGTGCGGATGCGTTCGCTGCGGGTCGCGCTGCCGATCATGGCGGAGCGTTGCTCGGCGCGCTGCGCATCGCGCTGGGCTTGCTGTTGTTCGAAGAGTCGGGCGCGCAGGAGTTGCATCGCGCGTTGGCGGTTTTGTTGCTGTGACTTGGACTCCTGCATGCGGACCTCGATGCCGGTGGGGCGGTGCAGGATGTGGACGGCGGTGGCGACCTTGTTGACGTTCTGCCCGCCGGGGCCTTGGGCGGTGGTGATGTGGATGTCCAGGTCTGCGGGGTCGAGCTCGACGTCTTTGTCCTGCGGCTCGGGGAGGACGGCGACGGTGGCGGTCGAGGTGTGGACCCGGCCCTGGGTCTCGGTGGCGGGGACGCGTTTGACGCAGTGGACGCCTGCCTCATAGGCGAGGGCCTGCCACACCCCGGGGCCCTGCACGTTGACGACGGCGTGACGCAGGCCACCCTGCTCGCCGGGTGCAGCGTCGAGCACCTCGAAGCTCCATTGCCGGGCGCGTGCAAACTGTTGATACGCGCTCAAGAGTTCACCCGCGAAGAGCGCTGCCTCGGCCCCGCCTGTGCCCGCGCGGACTTCGAGAATGACGCCGCCCACGGCCGCATCATCGGCGGTCACCAGCTCGGCCGCGATGTCGTCGAGCGCATGAGCGGTGCGCACTGTTAGTTCATCCAGCTGCTCGGCGGCGAGGGCGAGGAGGTCGGGGTCATCGCCGGCCGCGAGGATGCTACGTGCCTCTGCGAGGTCGTCGGTGTCCTTGCGGTATTGGCGGTAACGCCCGACCAACGGCGACAGCGCCGCACGCCGGATACGGAGCGCACGCACACGCTGATGATCCATCGCGGTGGCGGGGTCTTGCAGATGCTGCTCGATCGCATCGAGTTCGCCTGCAAGCTCGTCGAGCTTGTGACAGAGCTTGTCGGCGGGGGTGGGCATGAGGAAAACGGGAAGTGGGAACTCGGAACGCGGAAGTATGACATCGAGAGGTCG
>DAIOEG010000136.1:0-7000 GCA_036746415.1 Phycisphaera sp.
GGCGTACGGCTGCGCATTTGCGGTGTATCAAGTGAGCTCGGCGGTGATGGGCTAAGTGCAACGGTGCGGGCCCTGGCCGGTCGCACACGGTGCGGCGTCCGATAGAATCCTGGGATGACGGATGCAGCGACCATGGACGGGACGGGGCTTGCTTCGAAAGTGGAGGCGGCGCTTCTGACGGCGGACCGGGCGGTCTCGGCGGGCAAGCTCGCGGAGGCCCTTGGCTTGGAGGCGAGCAAGCCGGTGGTGGAGGCGATCGAGGAGCTCAACCGGTTTTACGACGAGCACCACCGGGCGTTCCGCATCGAGCAGGTGGCGGGCGGGTTTCGGGTGATGACTCGGCCGGAGTTCGGCGACGTGATGGCCGCGATGCACAAGACCAAGCAGCAGGGCAAGCTCTCGCCCGCCGCGCTCGAAACGCTGGCGATCGTGGCGTACAAGCAGCCGGTGCTGCGCACAGACATCGAGACGATCCGCGGGGTGGCGTGCGGGGAGGTGCTCAAGTCGCTGATGGAGCGCCACCTTGTGAAGATCGCGGGCCGGGCGGAAGAGGTCGGCCGGCCGATCCTGTACGGAACCACCGCCCAGTTCCTCGAGGTGTTTGGGTTGTCGAGTCTGAAAGACCTTCCGCAGGCGGAAGAGTTGAGGAAGCCGTGATGATGATGCACATGGTGAAGCGTCGGCTTGTGTTGGCTGCATCGCTGTTGTGCGGCGCGTTTGCGTTGACGGGTTGCGGCGCGTCGCAGTTGACCGGGCGTGTGGTGGAGGGCCCGGTGACGATGGTCGAGGTCGTGAACGACTTGCCGGCCTCGGTCGCGTCGGGCGTGGGCTTGCCGGGCGCGGAGGTGGTGGTGCTGATGGACCCGGATCAGGCGAACCGCAAGGAGATCGGCCGGGCGATGAGCCGTGCGGACGGGACGTTCACCGTGCCGATCGATGCGTTTGGCGCGGGCGTGCTCGAGCACCGCGTGCTCATCTCGGTGCATCGGCGGGACTTTGAGTCGGCGGAGGTGGAGACGATCCTGCCGGGGTCGAATAAGCAGGTGTCGGCGAGCTTGAAGCCCGGCACGGAGCGACGCAAGAGTCACGAGTCGGTGGTGGACGAGACGCTGCGGATCGCTGAGCCGTACATGCGGCCCTGAGCAGTGGATTGAACCGCAGAGGCGCAGAGGACGCAGAGCAGAGTTGGCCAGCGTGTGTCGTGAGATCATGGGCATCGTCATGTCCGCAATTGCCGAAGGCCAGCGGCCTGCGACGAGGGGGACGTCGCGACAAGACATCGTGAGCTCAGGCACTTGGCGGCACTTGGCATTCTTGGCGACTTGGCGACTTGGCGACTTGGCGTTTCGCAGCCGGTTGAAGCGGTCTTTGCAGGGAGTGAGTTGATGCCAGCCGACGCGGTGAAGACGACGAGGGTGGCGAGGCCTGACGAGCGAGCGCAGTCGCGTCGTTTACGGCCCGGGTCGGGGGCGGTGTTGTATCTGGTGGTGGTGTCGCTGGTGGCGACGGCGACGCTGCACACGCAAGCGAACCTGTTGTACTGGTCGCTGGGGCTGCTCTTGGGCGGGCTGGTGGTGTCGTTGCTGTGGGCGTGGCTGTCGCTTTGGGGGGTGCAGGTGCGTCGGCTAAGCGTGGGGTACGCGGTGGAGGGCGAGCGGTTGGTGCTGCGGTATCAGGTGACGAACCGGTCGTGGTTGCCGGTGTTTGGGCTGGTGGTGCAGGAGCACGGGTCGGGCGGGCGGTCATCGGTGCTGCGTCGCGGTCTGTCGGGCGTGCCGGTGGGTTGGCTGGCACACCTGGGCGTGGGTGCGGGTGGTCAGGTGGAGGCGGTGTGCTGGCCGACGCGTCGGGGCGAGCTGGTGCTGGAGTCGATCGAGCTGAGCACGTCGTTTCCGTTTTCGATGTTGAAGCGTGTGGTTCGGCTCGCTGCGCCGCAGAGCGTGGTGGTGTTTCCACGGCTGATGCGGTTGCAGCCGAGGGTGATCCACGCGTCGCAGCAGTCGTCGGCGGGCGTGGGCATGCACATGGATCAACCGGGCGGCCAGGACGAGTTCTACGGGCTGCGTGACTACCGCGTCGGCGATGCGCTGCGACAGATCGACTGGAAGCGCACGGCCCGCAGCGGCCGGATGATCACGCGGGAGCTGACGCGCAGCGCCCCGCCGAGGATCATGGTGCTGCTGGACCTGTCCGACCCGCCGTGGCAGCGCCTTGAGGGCCGAAGCGCTGAGCAGTTGGAGGAAGACGCGATCTGTCTGTGTGCA
Source organism: Phycisphaera sp. (assembly GCA_036746415.1). Lineage (GTDB taxonomy): Bacteria > Planctomycetota > Phycisphaerae > Phycisphaerales > Phycisphaeraceae > DAIOEG01. Next base: position 2,265 of record DAIOEG010000136.1, read on the forward strand.
TCGCTGATCTGCGAGGCGTACACGAAGGGGTACCAGGTGGGGCTGGCGGTGTCGGGGCCGGCGTGCGGGTTGTTCTTGCCGCACCACACGTTGCCACACCGGATCAAAATGCTCGAGTCGCTGAGCCGTCTGGACCTGTCGGTGCGTGGGCATCGGCCGCAGGTCACGGGCATCTCTCCGACGGTCATCGTCTGGGCCGGCGAGAGCACGGGCACAGGGCTGGGCCAGCGCGTCGGGGGCACGGCCCAGGTGCTGGGCGCGTTGGACATGGCCGGCTACACCTCGGGCGAAGCGATGGACGGCTCGTCCGCGATCGGGACGCTGAGCACCGGCCTGAATCGAAGCGCAAGGCCGGCGCGACTCGGCGGGCCAAGCGCCGGATGGCGCAGCGGGAGGCCCGGGGCATGACGCTGGACCAACGCTTCCGGTTGCTCGTGTTCCTGCAGGTGCTCCTGGGCATCCTCGCGTTCTGCATGGCCCAGCAGAACCCGGGGCTCATGCTCGTGGTCGGGGCGATCGCGTCGGCGTCGTGGTACCTGACCGAGGGGCCCGGCGGGCGGTTCCTGCCGCGGTGGATGGTCAACGTCGGGTCGCTGCTGTCGATGGGCTGGCTGGCGATGGAGATCCAGATGCGCGGCGGGGACCTGCCGCTGGCGATGGGCCATTTCATCATGACGCTGCAGGTGCTGATGCTCTACGCCCGCAAGACCTCGCGGGAGTATTCGATGGTGCTGGTGCTCAGCTTGCTGCAGATCATCGGGGCCAGCGTGCTGTCGGTGTCGCTGGTGTACGGCTTGTTCCTGCTGGCGTATTGCGGGCTGTCGCTGGTGACGCTGATGCTGCTGCACCTCAAGGCCACCGCCGACTGGATCGCCGAACAGCACCAACACGCCGCGCCACGCGGCGACGGGCCGGCCCCCGCGCAGGCGGCGCTTGGGCGTGTAGGTCGGCGAGACTTTGCGCGGGCCTGGGCGCTGCTTGGCGGGCTGACCACCGCCGTGGCCGTCGTCGCCTTCATCACGATCCCGCGCTCGATCAAGGCCCCCAACATCGGCCTGGATGCGCTCGACGCCTCGCCCAACCGGACCACCGCGTTCGCTCAGACCGTCGACCTCACGGGCTCCGCGCCCGCGTCGGTCATGCACCTGACGCTCGAGCGCAACGGCCAGCCCACCGGCGCCGACGCGGAGCCGTGGCTGATCCGCGGGGCCGTGCTCGACGCGTACGACCCGGTCCGCATGGTCTGGTCACGCGGGCTTGCGCAACAGAAACGCGACCTGTTCATCCAGACCCTGCGCACCCCTGCGCATCTCACGCCGCTGCTCCCGGCCGACCTGCAACGCAGCACCCTCACCGCCACCCTCACCCTCCGAGACACCAGCGCCCGCTTCCTGTTCACGCCCGCGCTTGAAGAATCGCCCGTCCCCGCCGTCGCCAGCGTCGAGAGCCAGCGCATCCCCGGCGTCAGCATGAACACCAACGACCGCCAACTCACCCTCGGCGAGAACCCGCCCAGCCCGCTCGCCTACACCCTTACCTTCGCTCAAGGCACGCCTGAGCAGATCGAACAGGCCTACCAGCACATCGAACTCACCCGGCCCGTCGTCCCGCTCCGGCGTGACCACCGACACAACGACCCGCGTCAACCGCTTGCAATTCGGCACGATGAGCAACCCCCCATCGCGTTTGCCTTCGTCCCCGGTCAGCAGGCCATGCACGCGACGCAGGCAACGCCCTTCTCGCCCTGGCAAGCCCTCACGCGGTGGACACAGGGTCTCACGCAGCGACGCAGCATCGCCGACCGCCCCTTCGACGCGATCGAGGTGATCGACCACGGGCCCTACGCCCTGTCGCTCCCGCCGCAGGCACTGCTCATCCGAGAGTACGCGCTGCGCGTCCTCAGCGAAGCAGGCATCGATGCGCCAAGCCCCGACAGCTCCGCACAACACCGACGACGCGTCGTCCAGACGCTCGTGGACCACCTCCGGCAGCACTTCGCCTACAGCACCAAGAACCCGCCCATCGCACCAGGCCAAGACCCCATCACACGCTTCCTCTACCAGCAACAGCAAGGCCACTGCGAACTCTTCGCCTCCACACTCACGCTCCTGTGCCGATCGCTGGGCCTACCCGCCCGCGTCATCACCGGCTACCGCGCAGCAGAGTTCAACACCATCGGGCTCTACTACGTCGTCCGCCACTCGCATGCGCACGCGTGGAGCGAAGTCGACCTCGGCGGAGACTTGGGCTGGCACACCTTCGACCCCACTCCCGCAGAGGACGTCAACCAGCAGCACAACATCGCTCGGCCCTGGGCACCACTCGCCTGGCTCCACGACGCCTACGTGCACCTCGAATACACCTGGCTCCGCTCCGTCGTCGCCTACGACCACCGCACACGCACCGCCGTCTTCCAACAACTCCAGATGCCCGACCTCACAGGCCCCGGCCCGCTCGCGCAACGCTTCCAACAACTCAAGACCACACTCTCCAACCTCACCCTCGATCCGCTCTTCACCGTCATCGCAGGCATCATCCTGCTCACCCTCGCCGCCGCCCTCGCGTCGCTGGCCAAGCAGCTCGCCACACGCCGCCGACGCCTGCAACAACTCCAACTCACGCACCTGCCCACACCGCGGTCCCGCTCGCTCGCTCGCAAGCTCCGCTTCTACCTGTACATGCTCGACCTGCTCGAACGACACGGCCACCGAAGACCCCACTGGCAAACCCCAGGCGACTTCGCACAAGAACTCGCCGACGCCAACCCCATGAAGTTCGACCCCGTCGTCGCACTCACCGACCTGTTCTACGAAGTCCGCTTCGGCCAACTCCAACTCACCAAGCCCCACCACGACCGCATCGACGCCCACCTCCGCCAACTCGAACGCGGCCTCACCCACAAATCAGACCACTGAAGCCCACGCTGCGCAGCTGCGTGGGGTGAGTCCCTGCGGAGACGACTGAACCCGCCGAATCCACTCTTCGTAGCCGGACGGCGGTGCCGTCCGGATCGTGGGCGCTTCGTCCACGAGATCTGGGGCGATGCTTGATGGAACACTCGATGCGCAAGATGTCCTCGTGCGAAGCCGGCGGTGAAGCACCGCCGGTCCGGAGGCCGCCGGCCTCCGGCTACTACGACCAGCCAAGAAAACCTACCCCGTGAACGGGAACACCCACGGCGTCAGCACCACGGTCACCAGCATGATGAGCAGGTTGAGCGGGACGCCGAAGCGGGTGTAGTCGAGGAAGCGGTAATTGCCCGGGCCGTAGACCATGAGGTTGGTCTGGTAGCCAATGGGCGTGGCGAAGCCGGCGCTGGCGGCGATCATGAGCACGATGACGAACGGCATGATGTCCACGCCCAGCGTCATCGCGGTCGCCTTGGCGATGGGGTACATGAGCACGGCCGCCGCGTTGTTGGTGAGCAGCTCTGTGAACACGTTGGTCAGCACGTACACCGCGAGCAGCGCCAGCCACGGGTTCGTGCCCAGCACGCCCAGGATCGTGTCGGCGCTGGCCTGTGCCAACCCCGTCGAGAGCACGGCGTTGCCGATGCCCATCGCCGCGCCGATCACCACGAGCACCTGCCAATCGATCGCCTGTCGCGCCTCGTTGCCGGTGAGGCAACGGGTCACCCACATGAGGCCCGCGGCGACCAGCCCCGCGTGCAACATCGGCATGCCGGCGACGCCCATGGTCACCAGCGCCACGAGGATCAGGAGCGCGACCCACGCGCGCTCGTGTCGCACGGACGCGGGGCCGTCGATCCCCGAAACCATGTAGAAATCCCGGCGATTTTTGTTGCGTTCGATGAAGCCCTCGCCGGCTTCGAGCAGGAGCGTGTCGCCGGGCTGGAGCACGATGTCGCCGATCTTGCCCGACAGGCGTTGCCCGTCCCGCGCGGCGGCGATGACAGCGGCGTGATACGCCGTGCGGAACCGGCCCTCGCGGATGGTCTTGCCCACGAGCGGGCACTCGCGGGAGACGACGGCCTCGACGAGCTTGCGTTGGTGGGCGGGCGCTTCGAGCTTGGCGGACTGATTGGTGGAGGGCTGGAGCCCGCGGACCTTTCGCAGGTCCACGACCGAGTCGAGCAGGCCGACAAAGACCAACCGGTCGCCACGGTTCAGCTTGGTCTGGGGCCCGACGACCGAGAGCAGCCCGCCCTGTCGTTCGATCTCGGTGAGGTAGAGGCCCGGCAGGTGTCGCAGGCCGGCCTTCTCAATGGTCTGCCCGTCGAGGACGCCCGAGTCATCGACGGTCATCTCGACGGTGTACTTGCGTGCATCGTCGCCGCTCTCGATGGCAGGCCTGCGGTCGGGCAGCAGCCACCGGCCGGCGACGAGCATGTACGCCACGCCCACAACCGCGCAGGGCACGCCGATGAGCCCGATGGTGAAGAAGCCCAGCGTGCGTGGGTGGTCGGGGTCGCTCAGGAGCAGGCCGTTGACCACGAGGTTCGTGCTCGTGCCGATGATGGTGCACAGCCCGCCGAGCACCGCGGCGAACGACAACGGCATGAACAGCTTGGACGGCGAGAGCTGCTGGCGTTTGCACCAGTCGCTGACGACGGGCAGGAACATCGCCACCAGCGGCGTGTTGTTGAGGAAGCCCGAGAGCGTGGCGACGGGGATCATGAGCCTGGCCTGAGCCGAGAGCGTCGAGCGTGGCCGACCCAGAAGCGGCGTGGTGATGCGTTGCATCGCCCCGGTCGCGCCCAGCCCTGCGGCGACGAC
>DAIOEG010000137.1:0-6973 GCA_036746415.1 Phycisphaera sp.
GGCTTTGAGCATCTTTTTGTAGTCGGTGAAGCAGTGGTCGGCGGGGACGCCGAACGTCTGGGCGCGCTGGAGCATCGGCGCTTCGACGATGTCGGAGAGCGCGACCACCTCGACATCAGGCATGTGCTGGAACGCTTTGATGTGAGCCGAGGCGATGCCACCGGCCCCGATGAACGCGACGCGCAGCTTTTTTTCTTGCGATTTGGACGTGGCCATCGATGTAATGAACTCCGGGCGAATGGGGTGAACTGCGTAGGGCCGGCCGCCAACCGACCGATAGAGAGAGACCGGGACATCCGGCAACAAGGAAGCATCATGAAAGACTCGACCCACGCCCGCAAAGGAGACGCCCTTGAACCCGCTGTCGATGCGGGCCTGGCCGACGCGTCGGCCGGCCTGATCGCGGATGTGTCTCCGCCGTGGCAGAGCGCGGCGGTGGTGGCGACACACGCGGGTCTGGTGGGCGCGGCGCTACTGGTGACGGTGTGGGCCGTGCCGATGGGCGACCGTGATGCGCAGGCGGTGACGGGGTGGAGCGGGGCCGGCCGATCGGGTGCGACGGCGATGCAGAGGCCAGCGCGGGCGGAGACGCTGCCATCGTCATCGCCGGTCACGGCGGGGTCCGCTTCGGTGGATCGGCCGGCGCTGCGTGTGCCCGCGTCGCAGCAGCCGGGGTTTGTCGTGTCGTTGCCGCAAACGGTCACGTCACACTCGGCGGGGTCGTCGGTATCTGACGCATCGATATCACCAAACGCAAACACCGCGTTCGAGTCGTCCCGGCGAACGGCCCCGAGCTTGCCCACGGCGGGCGTTGACCACGCGAGCAACTCGGCACAGGTCGCGTGGATCGAGCCGCGACCCGCTCAGACCGATGAAGTCACACTCACGACCCGGCCCATCCCCGAGGCTGAGTTCACTGCCAATGCCACTCCTTTGATGCAGCCAACAACACCGGCGATCGAGTCCATGCGTCTGACACCCCCGGATGCACCGCCCCCCGCAGCACCGCTTGCTGCGACATCGCCGATCGTGTTGCCCACACCTATGCAAGGTTCGGGGGATGTCGCGCTCAACCCCAGCTGGTTCTACGGCATGCCCGCGGGGCGCAAGACGGTGTACGTGATCGACTGCTCTGGCTCGCTCATCGACACGTTGCCCTTTGCGCTCACGGAGCTTCGCCGTGCGATCGCGTCGCTGGATGCGCAGCGGTCGTATGCGGTGGTGTTCTTCAACGGCTCGGGGGTGATCGAGGCCCCGCCGCGCGGCATGGTCCGCGCGATCGATGAAGCAAAGGACACGACGCTGGGCTGGCTCGCGCCCGACAAGCACAACGTCGCGGCGATCGGCAAGGCCGACCCGCTGCCGGCGATCCAGCGCGCGCTCGCGTACGAGCCCGACACGGTGATCCTGCTGTCGGACAGCATCACCGGCCTGCGCGACCCGCTTGGCGACCGCCGCCGACTCGTCACGCTCATCGAGCCCTCGGCAGAGCGCACGGTGTTCCACACGATCCAGTTCGTCGATGCCGACCCCACCGCAGCGCCCGGCCGGGTCGGCACGCTCGAACTACTCGCGCAGATGACCGGCGGACGGTACCGCCACCTCAAGCTCGACGACGCCCGGCCGATCATCACGCCCACCGCCACATCCGCGCCCGCTCCCGACGCGCGCTAAAAGAAGTGCACCGGGCATTGGACAACGCGCGCCTCATTGGGTTCAATACCTAACTCGCACCGTGGCTCGGCCGACGGGCGCTAAGTGGTTGTTGGAGCGGACCTGATGTGGCCAATCGGCTTTGCCGACGCAAACCCGACACCCCCCCCGCCGATCGAGCCCCCGCTCGACTCTGGTGAAGACACGGCACCGCCCCCGGCTGCACAGGTCGAGTCCGCATCTGACGCCGTTAACGACACACTCTCCACGCTGCTGCCCTGGGGCGTCTCGATCCTCGCTCACGCGGCGCTGGTGCTGCTGGCCGTCTTCATCGTGTGGACCACCATCGTCACCACCGAAGATGAGGACATCATCATCCCCGTCCTCGAACTCTCGCCTACGCCCAACGAGCAGGTGCAGGTCAGCCAGCCGCTCGAACGCGTCCAGCAGCAGACCCAGCAACGCACCCCAACACCACGCGCGACGCCCTCGCCGCAAAACCTCGTCCAACAGATCGACGTCTCCACTGTCGGCCTCACCGGCCTCACCGCCCCGCCGGCGCCGCTCAACGCCGCCGCCAACACGCCGCAGCTGAGCGCCTCGTTCGTCGGCTCGCGCGGGGGCAACGCACGCAAGATCGTCTTCCTCATCGACGCCTCCGGCTCGCTCGTGGACACGCTCCCCTTTGTCCTCAACGAACTCAAAAACTCCATCCGCAAACTCTCCGAACAGCAGAGCTTCACCGTCATCTTCTTCGGCAACTTCGAGGGTAAAGAGTTCCGCGAGGTCCCGCCCGGCGGGCTCCAACGCGCCAACGCCGCCAACAAGCAGAAGGTCATGCAGTGGATCGACCTGGACAACCGCAATATCTACGTCTTCGGCTCCGGTGACCCCACCCCCGCGCTGCAACAGGCGCTGGCGTACAAGCCCGACCTGGTGTTCCTGCTCTCCGACGACATCACCGGCACCAAGCAGTACGCCGTCGACCGCCGGCGACTCATCGACTCCATCAAGACCGTCCGCGAAAAGATGGGCGCGAACACCAAGATCAACACCATCCAGTTCCTCTACAAAGACCCCGCCGAGCAATGGGGCGAGAGGGGGACGCTGGAGTTGATCGCTCTCGAGACCGGCGGGCGTTACACATTCGTCAGCGAACAGGAGCTCACGCGATGACACCCCACACTCATTGCAACTCAACCCCCCCGATGCCCACGCTGCAACGCTGCGTGGGGTTGCTGCTGTTCATCCTCACCACCACCGCACACGCCGACCAACTCTTGCTGTCGGGCATCGCGCAGCCGGGCGTCGAGGTGTTCAACATCACCGGTGGCAAGGTTGTCTACTTAAGTGCGGCGGGCACGGAGATCAGCACGCCGCTGGCCGAGGTGGACGCGATCTATATCGATGCGTTGCCGCAGGTGCAGCAGGGCGACGCGGCGATGACGGCCGGCGAGCCCGCCGAGGCCGTGCCGCTGTACCGCGCCGCGCTCGCAGCCGCGGGCCGAAAGCCCTGGCAGCAGCAGTGGATCACCGCACGGCTGGTTGCGTCCCAGGACGCGGCGGGCATGGGGGCCGGGGCGCTCGAGAGTTACGCGGCGCTGCTCACCAGCGGCGCGGACCCGGCCCTGGCGATGTCGCCGCCGATCGCTTCGGTCTCGGTGCTGACCGATGCCGAGAAGCAGCGGCTTGCGCCCGTCATGCAACGCATCACGCGCTCGGCTCCGCCGGCGCTCAAAGCCGTCGTCGCTGAACTTTCGAAAGCCGCAACGCCCGTCGCGTCGGCCACGTCAACAACAGAATCAACAGCAAGCCCAACAACAACACCCACAACGCCTGCGCCCGCAGCAACAGCCGCAACAGCGTCTGCGCCCACGGGCGCATCGGGCATCCGTCTGCCCGCGCAGCTGGTGTCGTCGGACAACCCCGCGTTGCCCAAGCTCAAAGCCGGGCTCTTTATCGAGGCGATGGGCGACCTGAACGGGCAGTTGAAGGTCGAGCAGACGCGGCTGGCGGATCGTCTGTTCTTGCTGGGCGTCGCTCAGCGGGGCGTGGCGGATCGTTCGGGTTTGGAGCGCGACTACATGGACACGGCGTTGTCGTTCATGCGTGTGGCGATCTACTTCCCCTCCAGCAACCTCTCTGCCCCGGCGCTGCTCGAAGCGGGCGACGCGCACCGCAAGGCGGGCCTTGAAGACCGCGCTGCGAAGCTGACCGACGAGGGCCGGGCCCAGTTGGATGAAGAGGCCGAGCCGGTGTACGCGCAGTGGCTTAGCGGCGGGTGAATTGGTGATCTCGTGATCTGGTGTTGACCTGTGACGACTGTGACCCCTTATTGAGTGGATGATGATGATGCAAACTCAACCGACGCGGTGTGTGTGGGCGGTGCTTGGGCTGGCGGGCGTGCTGTTCGCGCTGCCGGCAACGGCGCAGGACGCGGGGCCGCAGACGCAGAACTTCTTTCAGATGTTTCTGTGGTCCAGCGACGTGTTAGGGCTGGTGAACATCTGGGTGCTCGTCCTGATGTCGGCCATCAGCATCGCGCTATCCATCCGATACTGGATGCAGCTGCGACGCTCGACGCTCCTGCCCGAGGCGACCAAGGCGCAGATCGAGTCGCTGCTGGCCGACAAGAAATACCGAGACGCCATCGACTACGCCGCGTCCGACCCGTCGTACCTCGGGCAGGTCGCCAGCGCCGCGCTCAACGAGGCGGGCAACGGGTACTCGGCCATGGAACGCGCGATCGAAGAGACCGGCGACGCCGTCACCACCAAGATGATCCGCCCGCTCGAATACCTCAACGTGCTGGGCAACATCGCACCCATGCTCGGGCTCTTCGGCACGGTGTACGGCATGATCGTCGCGTTCCAGACGCTCGTCTCTGCGGGCGGCCAGCCCGACCCCGCCGCCCTCGCCGGCGGCATCTCCACCGCGCTGGTCACCACGCTGTGGGGCCTGATCGTCGCCATGCCCGCGCTGGCGGCCTACGCCCTGCTGCGTAACCAGGCCGACGCCATCACCACCGAGGGCATGCTTGTCGCAGAAGAACTCATCAGCCCCTTCAAGCCCAGCGGCAAGAAAAGCTCGCGCTCGAGCAAGGACAAGGAGAAAAGCGGCGAGGTGACCCCGCCCAGCAGCGGCTCCTCGGGCCGAAGCGACCGGCCGACGCCTCAGCCGGAGTGAGCATGGCGAGGGATCAGGGATCAGGGAACAGGAACTGTGTTTGAAGCCCACGCATGGCCAACCGCAAGTACAACCCGACCAAGCCCGAGATGAACATGACGCCGCTCATCGACGTCACGTTCCAGCTCATCATCTTCTTCATGCTGGTCAACAACGTCGCCAGCAGTGAGAACATCCCCATGTTCGTCCCCAAGCTCGAAGACCCCAAGACCCGCGACCTCGGAGAGATCACCAAGGTCGTCGTCAACATCGCCCCCGCGCCCTTTACAGGCATGGCCCGCGAGAGCCAGCCCCTCAACCACTCGGGCACCGCGCAGTTCGTGCAGATCGGTGCGCTCGAACGTATCCCCCTCTCCAACGTCCAGGCCATCACCGACTCGCTCAAGGTTGAGAAAGCCAAAGACCCCAAAGTCGAGGTCCTGCTCCGCGCCGACGCCGCCCTGTTCTATGACCAGGTCCAGCCCGTCATGGACGCCATCACCGCCGCGGGCATCGAGACCATCAACCTCGTCGCCCTCGCCGAGGACGAAGCGCCATGAGCACGACCGACGCCACACCCGACCCCATCGATCAGGACGGCCCCGGCGCGTTCGATGAAGACGTCGTCCACCACCAGACCGCCGCCCAAAAACGCGGTCGGCCCAAAGCAGCCGTCGGCCAGCTCAACCTCACGTCCATGATCGACGTGATCTTCCAGCTGCTCATCTACTTCGTCGTCACCGCCAACTTCGTCATCAACGAAGGCGTCATCACCGCCAAGCTCCCCCAGGGCGAGGGCAAGCCCAAGCAGACCAGCGACCTTCCGCCCCAGCGCATCACCATCGAACTTCTCGCTGGCGGAGACGACACCACCGTCACCATCCGCTGGGGCAGCAACACCTTCCAGTCCTTCGGCCAGCTCACCGCCGAACTCGCCGGACGACGCTTTGACCCGTCCATCGGCCAGACCCAGGGCATCTACAAACCCGACAACCCCATCGTCATCCAGCCCTCCGCCACCGCCCGCTGGCAACACGTGGTCAACGCCTTCAACTCCGCCATCGCCGCCAAATACACCAATGTCAGCTTCGGCAAACCCAGGAGCTGATTGCAGAGGATGGAACCGCAGATGCACGCGGATGCACGCGGATGAAATAGTAAGTTGAAAGATCGGGCAAGACCCGGCGCGTCGAACCTCGTGATTTGCTTTTGATCTGATCCGCGTGCATCCGCGTCCATCCGCGGTTTCAAACCTCAAACCTCCGACACACGGGCCACGACCATGCAACCCACCCCCCTGTCACGCAAAGTCGCCCTGCTCTGCACCGTCGCCCTCTGCATCGTGCCCACGACGGCAAGCGCGCAGCTCTCGGCCCTGGACCGAGGTCGCCTGATCGACGGCCTCACCGATCGTGGCCTGGGCGAACTGCTGCTTCACTACATCGATGTCGAGCCGCCCGCCGACCCCGCCGACAAACTGCTCATCACCGTCGCCCAGCACGAGCTGAGCGCCCGCGAGCTGCGCGAGCAAGCCGCCGCCCTCGCCACGCAAGACCCCGCTGCCGCCCAAGCGCTAACGCTCCAGAGCAACCAGCGCTATGACAAGATGATCGCCACGCAGCAGTCGCTCACGACCGAGCCGACTCTCGCGGACCGTCGCGAGCGGGCCGTGTGGCTGACCGACCTCGCCGAGATGCTGCTGTTCCAGGAACTGCGCGGGCGTTACTCCAGCGCCGCAGAGTTCTACGAGTTTGGCATCGCCACGTCCGAGCAGCGCGAGGCCTTTGAGACACTCGCGCCCCAGGCGCTTGGCGCAGCGCTGCAGGCCCAGACGCTCATCGAGACCCTCAACGGCCAGTACGGCCGGAACCCCGAGCTGCGCCAGCAGGACGAACGCACACTCTTCTACTACCGCATCATCGACGACTACGGCAACCAGCGCACGCCCCTGTACGCGTCCTTCGCCGCGTACTACACCGCGCTGCTCCCCGACACGCACGACTACTACCGGACCCTTGGCCCATCCAACGCCTACAACGTCCCCGGACAGCGCGACACCGCCGCTCTCGAACGTGCTCGCCTGCTCGAAGCGACGCTCTCGCCGCTCGGGCCCGTCTACCAGGCCGGGACCCTGTCCGGCAACCCGGTGGCCATG
>DAIOEG010000138.1:0-6925 GCA_036746415.1 Phycisphaera sp.
AGACCGTCGCCAGCACGACGACCGCCCCGCCGATGCTCCAGCACAGCGTCGGGCTCGCGCTGCGCTGGAGCCAACTGGACCACGCATCGAACGGGTGCGCCAGCGCCAGCGCGACAAGCACGGTGCCGATCAGCAACAGCCACACGAGTGCCTCGCCGCCCGCGTCACCGGCCGAGTGATGCGGCCAGTCCCACCCCAGCCACACGATGCACGCGAGCAGCGCAAAGTGCAACGGCACCACGGCAAACGCCGACACGCCGCGCAGCGACAACGCCCGCACCACCGCGTTGCCACGCCCGCCTGCCACCAGCGCCGCCAGCGCCGCCATCCCAAGCAAGAGCGCAAAGCTCGCTAGGTAATACGACACCGACATCGAGCCCCACCGAAACAGGCCAAAGCCCTTGAAGCTCAGCCACACTGCGCTTGCCAGCAACGGCAGCATCATCACCAGCATCAGCGCAGCCCACGCCAATCGGTGCGACCGCAGCCACGCCGACCGCCGATGCAGCACCGCCCCGCCCACATACCCCGCCAGCGAGAACGCCAGCCAGGGCACCGGCGGGAACGACACGCCCTGCTCCAGCGGGCCCCGGCCCGTCAGGCGATCGATCCAGGCGAGCATCTCCACGCTCACCCGGCCTTCCGCCATCGGCCCCGCAAGAAATCGTAAACCAGTCAGCAAAACAACCAAGCCCCCCGCCCACCACACCGAGCCGGGCAACCTGCGCACAAACGTCAGCACCACCATCGACAACGCGATGAACCCAAAGAAATCAAGGCCCAGCCACTGCTGCGGGCCCAGCCACATCATCGCGTCCGCCACCAGCAGGATCGCCACCTTCCGCCAAAGCCCGAAGTTGCTCTTGACCAGCCCCGGCAACGCATCAGCGGTCACGCCGTAACCAAGCCCGGTGACAAAGAAAAACACCACCGGCGCAAAGCTCCCCAGCCACACCGCCCAGCTCATCGGCCCCTGCACATCATCACCCACCCACGCCTGAGGAGCCACCCGAAGCCCCACGTGATTGAGCACCATCAGCACCGCCGCCCCGCCCCGCAGCAGGTCGAACTCCGGCCAATACTCGCGGGTTTTCATCGGCTCACGCGACAAGGCGGTCTCCTGCGCAAAACATACTCAACCCGCGTCCCCGCAAGGTTCACCCCGCGTCACTGTGGACAACCCCCGAGCCCCACCGCCTGACAGATGTACTACGCATCGCAAGCGACCCGACGGGTCACGTCGCCGTCATGACGCTCCCACGGACGGCAACGCTGCCCGCGGCACTGCCTGCTTCTGCTGCACTGGCGCGCGGCGCGGCACCACCTGCGCGCTCATCAGGTACGACATCATCGTCCCCGCCAAGAGCAGGTTGATCGGGTTCTCCATCGCGTTGAGCAGACAGTCCAGCTGATACACCGACAGCACCGCCGCGCCCGCCGCCAACGGCGCGACCGTCCGCGTCCACCACGTCGAGGGCGGGAACCGCCACACAAACAACACCGCAGGAAGCGCCAGCCCGATCACCCAACCGCCCAGACCGACGATCCCGCACTTGCCAATCAGGATCACCCACATGCCGTCGGCCACCGACACGGCACTGCCCCATTCATTGCGCACGCGGGCCCGGCCCCAGCCGCCCCAGCCGAAGATCGGCCGCTGCATCGCCTTCTCCAACAGGATCGTCTCGTTATCGATGCGGAACTCCAGCGATTGTGCGCGATCCGGATTGATGGACCTCGCAAACTCGATGACGTTCTGCACGTCCCAAAGCCCGTTCGCACGCACCAGCATGTACATCGGGGCCGACACGATCAGCGCGATCATGAAGATGCGCGTCTGAAGCAGCCAACAACCCAACAGCACGCCCAGCGCACCGACGTTGAGGATGAACGCGCCGACCGTCTTGCTCAGCAGCGCGGTCGCCGCCAGCATCGGCGTGGCGATCCAACCCGAGATGCTGAACTTGCCCAGCTGCAGCGGCTGACCCGACCGCCAGACCCAAAAGCAGATCATCGCGCCGCTGCACATCCACATGCCCGTGAGCAGGTCGGATTGCATGAAGCCGCGCGGCCGAAACCCGCCCGCTCGGATCGCGTGCCCGAAGTGGTGCTGGTGGAAGCCGTAGATCCAGTTATGAAGCTGCGGGCTGAATCGGATCTCAAACAGGCAGATCGGCACGTACGCCAGCGCGCCGAAGATCATGCATATCACGATCGTCCGCACGTCCTCGATCGTCGTGAAGTACATCCGACCAATCAAATAAGGCAGCAGCCAGGTCGCGATCCACATGATCGACTCGGAGACCCCGTCGTAGGGGCCCAGGTCGTTGCTGATCGAAGCGCCAAACGGCGCAACGAACGTGAACGCCACATAAGGAAGGTCGAACCAGCGCGGCCGAAACGACGTGATACGCGACAGGTCAAACAAGATGATCCCCGCGAAGATCGCTCCCACCGTCGCCGTCGTCTTGGTGTAGTCCGGAAAGCCCGGCAAGGGGTACCGCGCCATCGGCAGAAACAAGAACGCCAGGAACAACGACCACAGCACAGCCCGCTTGGGCGGCATCAACAGAAACAGCCCCAGCGTAAAAGGGAACCAGGCGTACATCACCAGCGACGTGATCATCCTTTGCCTTCTTTCCTTACCCCTACCATCGGTCAGCAGCTCCCGCCGTGTTGACCCTTCTCTCCACCGGCCCCACCTCCGCGCCTCGACACTCACACCCCTGTCGATGCCCCCACGCCCGCCGCTTCACGCAGCAAGGCCTCGAAACGGTCCGTCGCCTCGTCCCAGCGGTGACGACCCGCCGTCGCATACGCACAGTCCGATACCTCACGCCATGTTGCGTCCGCCATCGTACCCGCCTCGACCATGCGATCGGCCATCGCGCCGGGGTCGTCATAAGGCACCGACCAACCGCCACCGCCCAACAGCAACTCCGGAGCCGCGCCCGCAGGCGTCGCGATCACCGGCGTGCGACACGCCATCGCCTCCAGCAACGGCAACCCGAACCCCTCCGACCTGCTGCCAAACAGCCACGCGTCGCACATGCCGTACAGCTCGACGATCCGGCCTTGCGACGGGTTGGGCTCGAACACCGTGTTCGTCGGCAACGGCAGCCGGGCGTCCACGCCCTCTCGGCCAAACGCAACCACCTTCAACGCGGGCAACCGCTGCTGCGCGAGACGACACGCCTCCAGCATCACGTCCAACCCCTTGAAACGCACTGCGGCGTACACCAGCCCGACCGTCGGCACGGGCTGCTTGCCACGCGCCGGCGCATCGAACAACGACGTGTCCACCGCGTTATGGACCACATGCACCGGCCCGCCGCCGTGTTGCTCCACCAGCTCGCCGATCCAGCGCGCCACCGCCACCTTCAGCATCGGCAAGCGCCACGTCGATTCCACCGCACGCTTGTCATCGTCGGTCAAAAAATCGAACACTCGCTCATCGTGTTGGAGCAGATACACCGGCGCGCCCTTGCTCGGGGACAGCCGTGACACCGGGCCCGCCGTCGCCCACCACGTCGCCACCACGACGTCTGCATCGGGCACATCGACATCGCTCACGTCGCGCGCTGCGTGCAGGACGCGGTGGTCGATCGCAAAGTCGTCAAAGAACGAACCGGGGTGCGGGCGGATGGCCCCAAAGCCCTTGCCTTTCAAGCCGTTCTTCAATCGTCGCACGATCCCGCCGCGCACCACGTGCGGCTGGGAGACGACGGTGACCCGGTGCCCGCGCTGCAGGAGTCGCTGCGCATAGGTGGCGACGACGCGGACACCGCCCTCCCGCCCCACGGCTGGCATGACAAAGGTGATGCGCATCGTCAGCGTTTCTGCGTTTGGCATCGCCGGGGTTGCCCGCGTTGCCGCGGAGCCAGCCCCACAGGAGCTTCCAGCTGAGCGGGTCGAGCGGGTGGTGGCGCAGGTGCATGAACGTGTACCGCCGGGCGGCGCTGCGGTGGCCCTCTCGGATCGCCAGCCACGCCCACTGCTGCCAGAAGTCTGCGGGGCGCTTGAGTTCTAGGGGCTTGTGCACGTACTCGCGTTGGATGCCACGCCGCGCGTAGGCGTTGTTGACGATGCGGGTCACGAGCATCGTGTGTCGGTCGATGCCTCGGACCACGGCGCCGCTGACGAGTTGTCGTTTCGTGAGAAGCGGCTCGGGCAGGTTGAGCAGCTTGCCGACCTCGCCGAGTCGCAGCCACAGGTCGAAGTCTTCGCACGGCTGGAGCGACTCGTTGTACCCGCCGATCTGGCGCAGGGTCTGCGTGCGGATGGTGACGGCGGGGTGGTGGATGCCCGACCCGCCGCGGAGGTGTCGCTCTTCGATCTGCTCGTGGGTGAGGGGCACGGGCGCCTTGCCGATCGGGTCGCCGTGCTCGTCGATGAACACCGCGGCGCTTCCGACGGCGACGAGCGTCGCGTCTGCGTCGAGCGCAGCGACTTGTTTTTCAAGGCGTTTGGGGTCGGCCAGGTCGTCGGCGTCCATGCGTGCCAGGTACTCGCCCCGGCAGAGCGCCAGCCCCTCGTTGAGTGCTTTGATGTAGCCGGTGTTGGGTCGGCTGATGAGTCGGATGCGGCTGTCGCTCGCTGCACACGCTTCCAGGACCGCCAGCGAGCCGTCGGTCGAGCCGTCGTTGATGATGATGAACTCGAAGTCGGTGAATGTCTGATCGAGCATCGCGCGCACCGTCTGGCCGACGAAGCGTTCGGTGTTGTAAACCGGCATGACCACCGAGACGCGCGGGGTCGTGGTCGTCAGTTCGCTCGGCTTCACGGGCAGTGGGGTGCTCATCGTTTGCATCTGTCTCTCACGTCACCACCGACTCCACCTGCCCATCGTCGTATCGTCCCGATGGCACCGGCGTCTTGACCAGCGACGCAACGAGCAGCTTCCAGGGCTCGGCCCGAAGGGGCGTCGCCCGCACCGCGTCCAGGCCGTAGCTCACGGCCGTCGCGCGCTCGCCGCTGTTGAACGCCCACCAGCCGTACTTGCAGGCGAACGACGAGCGCGAGTGCCGGTCCTTGCCGGGCCTCCAGTTGCTCACGTGTTCCAGCACACCGTCTTGCACGCCACGGCGCTGCCACGCACGCTCCACCGCGTCTTTCACAAACCCGCGCTGACGCTCGGTCTTCTGCTCACTCACCGAGCCGGCGTGCAGCCGGTACTCAAGCAACGCCTGCTTGATGTTCGCCAGCGGACCCACTTCACCAAGACGTAAAAACAGGTCCAAGTCCTGCGCCAACCCGAAGTGCATGTCATACCCGCCAACGCGCTGCATCACCTCGGCCCGGATCATCACCGAGGGGTGATACATCGCCGTGTGCCCCCGAACCAGGTGCGACTGAATGGTTGCGTTGTCTGTGGGCGGCTGGGACACCGTGAGAAACCGGCCTTTTGCGTCGATCAGCCGGACCCACGACCCAGCCGCCACCACATCTGCATGCGCATCGAGGTAACGGGCCTGCACCGTCAGCCGATCGGGCATCATCCGGTCGTCTGCATCGAACCGCGCGAGGTATCGGCCGCGCGCGGCGTCCACACCCCGCTGCATCGCACGCGTCCCCCCCGCGTTGGGCTGACGGATCACACGCACCCGTGCATCCCGGCCGGCATACCCGCCCAGAAGCGTCGGCGAGCTGTCGGTCGAGCCGTCATCCACCACCACCAGTTCAAAGTCACTCAGCGTTTGCGCAAGCACACTGTCCAACGCCTCCGCGAGATACCGCTCCGCGTTGAAGACAGGCATCACGATGGACACAACGGGACGATCCAACAGGGTTCCTTCCAGATCCAGACATTTCCAGGCACGCCGGGCTTGGGGCGAGCGACCGATCCGACCGTGCTTGCTGCCGTCACACCTCTGTCATTATCGATGCATTCGTCCCCCGGACTCAAACACCTATTTGATCTTTTTCCAGTACGCGCGCTGCTTGCGTCGGTGTTGCCACGCCTGCCAGGGGAAACGCACCGCCCGATCCGCCTCGCCCACCATGCCGCGCGACCGATAAGCGTCATACGCCTCACGCACCGGCCCGGTCAGCAGCGACCACCACGCCCGCGTGATCGCCTCGGGACTGTATTGGCTCGACATGTCACGGCCCTTTTACACAATCGCGTGTCGCATCATCCGGTCTTCACGCAAATGCACCAGCGCGCTCATCACCGCGTCGGCGTCCTCGACCTCCACGTAGTCCAGGCCCGGCCGACCCGCCGTCTGACACGAAGAGTCGGGCCCCATGAGCGGCAGCACGCCGGCCCGCCATGCGTTGAAGAGCTTGGTCGCGGGCTTGTGACGGGCCTTGAATTCCGAGTCCCCGCGGATCGATACCACCGCGTCCAGCCGGCTGTAGTCGTGCCAATCCTGCATCGCTGGTATCACAAACTCAAAGCCCTCCGAGCGCACCCGCTCCGCAAACGCCGGCTCACGCAGCGACGCGTGCAGGTTGTGCGGAAGCCCCATGTATGCCACCCGCTTGAATCGGTCGCCCCGCGAGGCCTTGCGCTCCACGAGGCCCGGCTGGGTCCAGTGGGGCATAAAGAAGTCCGTCGAGCCGTCCGCGATGTTCATGTGGTTCTGCACGACCACCATGTCGCACATGACTGGCCGACCACGGTCCGCCTGGACCGCTACCACAAACCCCCGGTGCGCCCGCATGCTCACCGCCAGGTGATCAACGTGGATCACGTTGATCGCCCCCGGCACGATCTGCGTGCGCAGCGCCACCAGACGACCCGCCTTGCGCAGATACGCAAACGTCTGTAGCACCCAGTTCACCGTCCCCTGCGACATCAGCATCGGCGGGTCCAGCTCGTGCGGCAACAGCGGCGGGTCCACCGTGTCGATCTCACGCCACAGCGGTTGCTGGGCGTGGATGAAATACACGATGTCGCTGGGTCCACGCATCAGCGCTTGTC
>DAIOEG010000139.1:0-6923 GCA_036746415.1 Phycisphaera sp.
GGTTGATGACGTTGGGCTGGTCGAGGTCGACGAACTCGAGGTCGTACTGCGAGGCCAGCGCCTTGGCGACTTCGTTTTCGGTGATGTAGCCGAGCTGGACAAGCGACTCGCCCAATCGCTTGCGCGAGGCCTTGGCCAGCTTGACGCCCTCGTCGATTTGGGCATCGGTGACGAGGCCCCACTGCTTGAGGAAGTGTCCGATCTGCTGACGCTTGCGTGCCATCAAAACCTCGATTGACTACAGGAGGAAGACTCGTTCCCCGAAACGTCCCGCGATTATGCGGGGACGCAAGGGGGGTCGCAAGCGCATTGGGTTAACACCCGCGCTGGCCGATCGATCAGGAGCGTCGTCGGCTGACCTTTGAGGATTGTACGGGCGGAGCGGATGCTTGGAGGTCCAGCGCGACAGGCGCGTGGTCCGAGCACGCCAGCCCCGCCTCGCGGTAGACCCTCGACCCGCTCGAAACAGCCGCCGCCGACGCGTTCGCCAGCAGATAATCGATCCGCCAGCCGCGGTCCAGCGCCCTTGCGTTCCCACGGTTGGACCACCATGAGTACGGCCCCTGAACCTCGCCCGCATCTCGCCGCACGACATCGCACCAGCCCGACTCCAGTAACGCCGACAACCAAGCACGCTCAACCGCAAGAAACCCCGACGCATTCTCGTTGCTCTTGGCGTAATGCAGGTCCAGCGCGCTGTGCGCGATGTTGAGGTCGCCGCCGAGCACGACCGGGCCGTCGATCTTCAGCAGCGCTTCGGCCCACGCGTGCATGCACCCCATCCACGTTTCCTTGCGTGTCTGCTTGGGCGTCTGCGCTTCACCCTTGGGCAGGTAGATCGACGCGACCGTCACGCCCGCCGTCCGCGCCAGCAGCACCCGGCCCTCCTCGTCCGCATCCCTAGGGCCGTGCCCCGTGCCGATCAACTCGATGGGTGCACGCGACCACACGGCCGTGCCCGCGTAGCCCGGCTTCTTCGCCGGATGCCAAAGCACGTGCCAGCCCGCCGGCGTCGCCCACTGCTGCGGCAACTGCCCGGGGAAGCAACGCACCTCCTGCAACAGCAACACGTCCGGAGCCATCTCGTGTAGATACCCCGCAAACCCCTTGCGGATCGCCGCCCGCAGCCCGTTCACGTTCCAGGTCACGATCCGCATCGGCAGATCGTAGATCACGTTTGATCGATGCGCACGCGCAGGCCGTCGTACGGCAGCTCGATGCCCGGCGGCAATCGATCACACAGCTCGGCATGCTGGATGTCGTGTGCGATGTGGGTCAGGAACGCTCGGCCCGGTCGCAGCTCGCGGATCACCTGGATCGCTTGATCGACCGTCATGTGCGTGGGGTGGTGCCGGTACCGCAGCGCATCGATGATGAGCACATCCAAGTCGCGCAGTGTTGCGTACGACTCGGGCGGGATGGCAGAACAGTCGGTGCAGTAGGCGAGCGATCGGCCGTGGTGGTCGAAGCGCAGGCCGACGATGGGCAGCCGGCCGTGCATGAGTCGGATGGGCGTGATGCGCATGCCGTGCAGCGTGAACGCCTCGCCGACGTGCAGTGGCATCGGGATCAGCTGCGGGATGAACGACTTGTTGACGTTGGTGTGCGGCTCAAAGACGTAGGGGAACATCTTGCGGAACTGGTCGATGACGCTTGGCTCGGCGTGCAGGTCGATGGGCCGCTGGAGGACGGCGTTGAAGCGTCGCAGGTCGTCGAGGCCGAAGATGTGGTCGGCGTGGCCGTGGGTGTAGAGCACGGCGTCGAGCCGGCTGATGCGTTCACGCAGGCACTGCTCGCGCAGGTCGGGCGAGGTGTCGATGAGCAATTGACGGTGGCCGAGCTGGGCGGCGTTGAAGCGAGCGTGGAAGCCGGACTCGTCTGCGGGCTCGGGGTGAGCGTCGGGTTGATTGGGCTTGGCGTCCCAGTCTCGCCGGACGGGTTTGTCTTCACGCTCGACCGCGTCATCGGGGAAGCGGACCAGTACCGAAGCGCGTTGTCGGCGGTCGCGTGGGTCGGTCGATTGACACACGTCGCAGTCGCAGCCAATCATCGGGACACCCGCGCTGGTGCCGGTCCCAAGAAACACAAGTTCAAACGCCATGGCCCGAGTGTACGCCACGGCGCGTCGTTGTCATGGTGCGGCGCATCGGCCGCGTCAACGGTGCGGTGTTGTCACGCGCTCGCGGTTGCTTCGAGCTTGTCCACCTGCACGAGCAGTACCTTGGTCTTCTCGGCTTCCTGGACAACGATGCGCACGCCGTGGGCCTCGAACGTCGCGCCCACCTCGGGGATGCAGCCGAGCTGACTCACGACAAAGCCGCCCAGCGTGTCGTAGTCCTCATCATCGGGCAGCTCGAGGTCCAGCGCATCATTGAGATCATCGATGCGCGTCCGCGCTTCGACGACTGCCGATCGCTCGGTCAGCATCTCGATGCCTGAGGTCTCGGGCTCCGGCTCGTACTCGTCCTGGATCTCGCCGACGATTTCTTCGAGGATGTCTTCGAGCGTGACGATGCCCGCCGTTCCGCCGTACTCATCGAGCACGATCGCCAGGTGCAGCTTGCGACGCTTGAAGTCGTTGAGCAGGTCACGCACCGGCTTGGTCTCGGGCACCCTGAACGGCTCGCGCAGCACCGCGCCAAGATCGAACCCGTCCCCGTCTTCCAAAAACCGAATCAAATCCTTGGCGTACAGGATGCCTTCGATGTGGTCCATGTCTTCGCGGTACACCGGGATGCGCGAGTGCCCGAACGTGAGCACCCCGTCTTTCACCGCCGACAGGTCGCTGGTGACCTCAAGCCCGCGCACATCGGTGCGTGGCGTCATGATCTGCCCGGCCGTTGTCTCCGCCAGATACAACACAGCTTCGAGCATCTCGCGCTGCGACTCATCCACCGTGCCC
Organism: Phycisphaera sp.; assembly: GCA_036746415.1. GTDB lineage: Bacteria > Planctomycetota > Phycisphaerae > Phycisphaerales > Phycisphaeraceae > DAIOEG01. The sequence goes on from DAIOEG010000139.1 coordinate 2,903, forward strand.
GACTCGCCGTGGCTCTCCACCGCGTCAAGCACGTGGTCACTGATCTGGTCGCCATCGTCTTCAAGGTCCACCCCCGAGATCCGCCGGACGATCGGGTCAAACACGTGCAGCGCTGCTGTGATCGGCGCAAGCAGCAGCGCCACCGCGTTCAGCACCGGCAGCGACCACACCACCAGCTTCTCCTTACGGTACCGCGCCCAGTACACCGGCAGCGCCACCGTGAACGCACTCATCAGCACAATCGATACGAGGAACGCAAGCCCCAACCGAAGCGCCACCGGCTCCACGTGCCGGTCCTCCACGACATACAACGTCGCCAACGGCACGACCAGCGAAAACGCCGCCCTCATCATCCCCGTCGCCAGCATGAGCCGCGACCGCCGCTTCATCAGTTGATCGACCTTGCCGCCCATGCCGCGCGGGTCCATGAGGTCCGCAAGCCGACGGCGCGACAACGTCTTAAGCGCGTTGTGACACGCCGCGAAGTACGCCGCCAACACGCAGGCCGTCCCGATCACCGCCGCCGCTGTCAGCATGACGCCTCGCCCCCTTGCCGGTCTTTGTAAAACAAGCCCGCGAGGCCGAGCTTGGTCATCACCTCGTCCTCACGCCGATGCATCCGCTCATGCGCCGCATGCTCTCGGTCGTCCTCGCCGAGCAAGTGCATGATCCCGTGCACCGCGTACAGCAACAACTCCTCACGCAGCGTAACGCCGCGCTGCGACGCCTGGCGCGACGCCTCGTCCACGCAGAGCACCAAGTCCGCAAACACCGGCTCGCTCACATCTGCCGGGTCGTCCCGGTGGTCAAACGTCAGGACATCTGTCGTCCCCGCCACCCCCGAGTACCGCTCGTGCATCGCGTTCATCTGCCCATCATCCACCAGCACCAACGTCAGCTCCCCAACGCCATCATGCTCCACGCCGACGCTAAGCGAGTCCCCGAGCGAAGCGTCTGGCTCTTCCTGAGACGTTGCAACGTCCCACCCCACCAAACCGCAAGCCCGCGCCACCCGCTCCACCAACCACTGATCCACATCAGCATCGTCGCCCACTCCAAGCCGGACGATCACCACGCTCACTCTCCCCGCCCCCGGAGCACCACCGCCCGAGCTTGATACATGTTCTTCCATCTCACACATCGACCATTCATACTAACACCCCACGCCGATACGAAGCGAGTCCGCGAGTGAAGCGTCTGGCTCTGCCCACACCACACTCAAAACCACACACGGCCGTAAACTCTGCCCATGCCCCCCGTCCCGACCCGCACCCACCTCTTCGGCCTCACCCGTGACGAACTCCGCACCCATTGCGACCAACTCCGCATCCCGCTCTTCCGGGCCGACCAGGTCCTCGATTGGGTCTACAAGAAAAACGTCGACCGCTTCGACGACATGACCAACCTCTCGCAGCGCGACCGCGCGCTCCTCGCCGACCACTTCGACCTCACTTTGGGCTCCGTTGTCCGACACCAACGCGCCACCGACCAAACCCAAAAACTCCTCGTTGACTGGTCTCTTCAACCCACTCCACCCACGCCGACGCTAAGCGAGTCCGCGAGCGAAGCGTCTGGCTCCCCCTTCCCCCTCCCCCTCCCCCTCCTCACCCCTGTCCCCACCTCCTCCACCACCCAGACCGAGTCCGTCCTCATCCCCACCGAGCACCGACGCACCGCCTGCATCTCCTCGCAGATCGGCTGCCCCGTCGGCTGCAAGTTCTGCGCCTCGGGCCTGGGCGGCCTCGACGGCAACCTCGCGGCCGGCCAGATCGTCCAGCAGGTCTGGCAGCTCGGCCACATGCTCCACCAACAACATAACCCCATCCCCCGCGTCACCAACGTCGTCTTCATGGGCATGGGCGAGCCCCTGGCCAACTTCCCAAACGTCAGCAAAGCGCTCCACATCCTCACCGCGCCCTGGGGCCTGAACATCTCCGCACGCAAGATCACCGTCTCCACCGTCGGCGTCGCCCCTGGCATCAAGAAGCTCGCGCAGCTCGACATCCCCGTCACCCTCGCCATCTCCCTCCACGCCCCCAACGACACCATCCGCAAAGAGATCATCCCCTGGGCCAAGTTCGTCACCATCGAAGAACTCTGCGAAGCAGGCCAGCACTACTTCAAGACCACCGGCCGGGAAGTCACCCTCGAATACATCCTCCTCCGCCACGTCAACGACCGCCCCGAACACGCCCGCGAACTCGCCGACGTCGCCAAGAAGCTCCGCAGCAACATCAACCTCATCCGCTACAACGAAGTCGCGGGCCTGCCCTACCAACGCCCCAGCACCGACGACGTCCGCGCCTTCCAGGCCATCCTCCAACAACACGGCCTGAATACCCACATCCGCCAAAGCCGGGGCCGAGACATCGCCGCCGCCTGCGGTCAACTCCGGCACGAGAACAGCTCGACAAACAGATGACCCTCAATGCCGCGTGACTTCACCACAGTGATGACAACTCAGATCCAATCGATCAATCCGCGTTTGCACGTGTAGCCGGCGAGGTCACTCGCCGGTCAATGCGGACACTATCCGACTAGGCCATGCTGCTCGTTGGGACGAATCAACACAGTGGATGACACATGGATGCCCTGACGCGTCAACAAACAAAGTGCTCGTGACCCCGTGGTGCTTCAACCGGGCTTCTCATCTCCCCAGGGACGACGCAGCGCCTCCCGTTCACGCATCAGCTCTTCACTCACCGCCTCGGCGTCCGCGATGTCGTGCGGCCGGCCACTGGCGAGTTTGCGTTTGATGAACGACTCTTTGCTCACAACACAGATCCGCGTCCCCAGTACTTCAACAGCAACAAGCCCCACCGCAGCGTCTTCCCACGCAGGTCCATATCTTTGGTGGCCCTTGCCATCCCATCAAGTGCCCGCGCGATGCCTCCAATCACCACGTACTCAACGCCATGGCGGTTGAATACGTCGAACAGTTCTCTCCAGTCTTGGGAGAACTCCACCGTGTACCTCCCTCCGGATACGGTCTGCCTCAATCAGACACTGGGCGGGTGTCAGTTGCATCCAATCTCGGAGCCCATCGAGCTCATGCTCAAGCCATTGGCCGCGCTCATATTTGCGGACCACCATCACCAGTTGTCGGGGTGGCTCGTTGTCACTGATCACCCTGCTCCAACAACAGCCAACGACACGGCCCGCGACTTGGTCACGATCGCGTCGAACTCGTCGAAGTACTTGTTGACGATCGTGCGGACGGCCCAGTTACAGCCATCGGAGAGGCCGCAGATGTTGTTGCCGGGCATCATGCCCATCGAGCCGGAGAGCTCGAGCAGCAGGTCGAGGTCTTTCATCGTGCCATCGCCCGCCTCGATGCGGGTGAGCATCTTGGCGAGCCACTTGGTGCCTTCACGGCAGTGGGTGCACTGGCCGCAGGACTCGTGGCTGTAGAAGCGTGCGACGTTGCGGGCCATGCTCACCATCGACACCGCCTCGGGGATGACGGTGACGCACGCGGTGCCCAGGCCCAGGTTGTTCCACTTCTTGCCGATGTCGAAGTCCATCTCGACGCCCTTGTCGCACTCGGCTTGGGTGATGACGCCCATGGAGATACCGCCGTGGAAGTAGCCCTTGATCTTCGTGCCGTGGCGCGGGCCCTGGCCGTAGTCGTTGATGAGCGTGGAGAGTTTGACGCCCAGGTGTTCTTCGTAGACGCCGGGGCGGTTGACGGGCCCGGAGATGCCGAACAGTTTGGTGCCGAACGAGACGGGCACGGTCGCGGGCATGCCCTCGGGTCGGCCTTTGCCGTTGGTCTTCCACCATGTAGCGCCTTTGAGCACGATGGAGGGGACGTTGGCGAGGGTCTCGACGTTGTTGATGATGGTCGGCCGGGCGAACGCGCCTTGGACGGCGGGGAACGGCGGCTTGATGCGAGGCCAGCCGCGCTTGCCTTCGAGCGACTCGATGAGGCCGGTCTCTTCGCCGCAGATGTAAGCGCCCGCGCCGCGGTGCAGGTGCAGGTTCGGCCAGCGGTCGTTGATCTTGCCGATGCGCGAGCCCT
>DAIOEG010000140.1:0-6917 GCA_036746415.1 Phycisphaera sp.
CCAGCGCCGCGTCCGACATCGCCCGGGCGTCCGACGGGCGGACCTGATACGTGTGCGGGTTCTCGCCGGGTTTCATGATGCCGTGCACCCCCGCCGCGTCCCCCGCGACCCGCCGGGCCATGTCCTCGATCATCGTGGTTGTCGCCACGATCGTCGGCCGCCCGGCAGAGTCGCCGCCGCCGCCCGCCCCGCCGCACCCGCCCAAAGCGACCAGGCCGACCATGAATCCTACGAACACCCAAATCTTTGATTTTGATTGTTCAAAGTTCATGAATTGAATGATAGAATCAAATCTGCTCATGTCAATGCTCCCCGCCTCAAACCCCGAGCTGTCATGCCCTCGATCACCGTTGAGAACTACCTGAAGCACGCGTGTCTTTTGCGCGAGGCCACCGGCAACCCGCTGGTACCCATGGGCAAGCTCGCCGCCGCCGTCGGCGTCACGCCCGGCACCGCGACGACCATGGCCAAGTCGCTCGCCGATGCAAAGCTCCTGCGTTACTCACCCCGCAGCGGCGTGCGCCTCACGCCCGCCGGCCAGACGCTCGCGCTGCGCATCCTGCACCGGCATCGGCTGATCGAGCAGTTCCTCGTCGAAGTCGTCGGCCTCGACTGGTCGCAGGTCCACGAGGAGGCCGAGGTGCTGGAACACGCCATCTCCGACCGACTGCTCGAACGCATTGATGCGCTTCTGGGCCACCCCACCGCCGACCCGCACGGCTCGCCCATCCCGCGCGGCAACACCCCCCTGCCGCCCACGACCCAGTACCTCTGCCTCAACGACGTCGCCGTCGGCAAGCCCCACACCGTCGCGCGACTCATCGATCACGACGCCGACTTCCTCGACTTCGCCGCCAAAGTCGGACTTCGGCCAGGCAAGCCCGTCACCGTCCTTCAGAACGACCCACACGCCGATGCGCTGACCTGCCGGACCGGGACGCGACAACAGCCGCACCAGTTCACCCTCGGCTCCGCCGCCGCAGCCCGCGTGCTCGTCTCGCCCTGACCCGCACTTCCCTCGCATCATCACGCATGGTTCAGTACACCTGCGTGATCAACCGCGTATTCACAGGAGTCATCACGGTGGTAACCCTCTCACCCTCGGACCTGCACACGCTTCTCAAGCAGCACAAGTCGCTCGATCTCATCGATGTCCGCACGCCCGGCGAGTACCGGGCCGTGCATGTCGAGCACGCACGCCTGCACCCGCTCGACACGCTCGATGCGCAAGAGGTTCAACGCCAACGCCCCCCCCAAGCGCAAGGCCCGACGTATGTCCTGTGCAAGTCCGGCGGGCGGGCGGCCAAGGCCGCTGCACAACTTCGCGCGGCCGGGCTGGAGTGCGTGGTCGTTGAGGGCGGCACCGATGCGTGTGTCAGCGCGGGGCTTGCGGTGACGCGTGGCAAGCAGGTGGTGTCGCTTGAACGACAGGTGCGGATCGCTGCGGGCTCGCTCGTCGCGGCGGGCACGGCACTGGGTGTGTTCGTGTCGCCGTGGTTTCTGATTGTGCCTGCGTTCGTGGGGTGCGGCCTGGTGTTTGCGGGCGTCACGGACTGGTGCGGCATGGGCATGCTGATCGCGAAGCTGCCGTGGAACCGTTGATTCACATCCATCAACTCCGCCGCGCGAAGAGCAGGATGGCCACCGTGGTGCCCTGGAGCAGCAGGCCCACGAGCATCCACCGCAAGAAGAGGCCGTCGTTGCCGGCTCCCATCCACAGGCCGCCCAAGAGGCACACGCCGACGATGACCTGCACGATCATTGCGACAAGCGTGGCGGGCGATGTCTGGTCGGTCGTGCCACGCTGGCTGCGGAGCTCTTGCAAGATCAAACGCAGTTGTCTTGAGGAATCGTCGCGCGGTGCCTTGGCGCTTGCGTGGCGCGGCTCGTCTTGGGGGTCCTCATCACTGTCGTCGTCTTCGTGATCGTCTTGTGCTGCATCTTGCGACCGTGCGAGCTGCGGAGTTGGGGCGGGTGTGCTCGGGATGGCGTTGGTCGTCGCTGAGGGCGTCGGTTTTGCTTCACGGGCGGCGCGGGCGTTGGCGATGACTTGCGCGATGCGTTCGCGGGCCGAGGGTGTGGGCTCGGCACTGATGACGCGTGCTGCCTCTTCGGCCGTGTCATCGGCGTCATGCGTTGCCTGCTCGTCGTCTTCCACCGGCGGGAGGGTCATGGGGCGGAAGGGCTTGACGGGCTTGCGGGGCGTGGCGTCTTGATCGGTGGCAGCATCGGTCTGCGTGGGTCTTGGCTGTTGGAGACGGGCCATGGCGGCGGCGTCGAACCGCTTGCCGGGGCCTGCGACGCCCAGCGCCGCAGTCGCGGCGCGGGCCTCGTCGATCGTGTGCCGTTGCGATGCGATGATGCGCACGGCTTCGACCAGCGTCTTGCAGATGAAGTCGGGCTTCACGCCATCACCGCCCGCCTCGATCAGAAGCCCCGACGACTCGGGCAGCACGCTCAAGCGGTCCGCGTCGGCCCTGAGCAAGATCGTTCGGCAACCCGCCGCTGCGCCCGCCTGCACGTCGCGCATCTGGTCGCCGACCATCCAGCTGCGCGGCAGGTCCAGGCCGTGGTCCCGCGCCGCGTCGAGCAACATCCCCGGCTGGGGCTTGCGCGTCGGGTGCTCCATCGTGTACTGCGCGACCTTGCCCTGCGGGTGGTACGGGCAGTAGTAGAACGCATCGATGCGTGCCCCGGTCGCGGCGTCGGCGACAATCTCGGCGAGTCGGTCGTGCGTGCGTTTCACGTCGTCTTCGGTGTACTTGCCACGTGCGACGCCGCCTTGATTGGTGACGACGATGACCTTGAAGCCCAGGCCACACAGCGAAGCAACGCCCATCGCCGCGCCTTGCATCAGCGTCAAAGCCGAGGGGTCGCCCAGGTCTCCATCGTTGTGGATCAGCGTGTTATCGCGGTCGAGGAACACCGCCATTTTGCCGGGCATCCACACAATGTACCGGCCGTGTCACGCAGACGCGCTTCGCCACCCGGCCACATCACGCGGCCCGGCGCATCGGCACGGCCTCGGTGAGTCGCAGCCCGTGGCCCGTCAGATAGTCCGTGAGCTTCTTGCGGTCCATCGGGCCGACGAACTTGTCGATCGTCATGCCCATCCGCGACGGGCCTTGCTCGTCCTCATCGCTGTGCAGACGGACGACCCGGCCTTGTGCCTCGATCGTCGTGTGCGTTGAGCCCGGCAGCATCGCACGCACCTGGATCAGCGTGCCTGTCTCCACCGGCAGGTCCAGCTCGAACCGCAGGCCCGACATCGAGATGTCGTAGAGGTGGCCGTTCCATCGGTATCGCTGATCGTCCGCGAGCCGGGCACGCAGCATGGTGTACATCGCGGGCAGCTTGAGGCGTGGCGTCTGCCGACCTTCAGCGGCGTGGTTCGCAACGGTGGACGCGGGGACGGGGACGAGCAATGGGAACGAGTCGGACATGGTGCCTCCTGGGATCTTCTCTCCAAACCTGTCCTCCCAATCGTCGCATCCGGGGTGACGCTTCACCGTTCTTTCATGAAATCTCATCGTTGCGCTGCGTCGTTGGGTCATGGAGGCGGCTCCGAGTTGTTTGCGGGAAGATTCCGGGGGTGGATGGTCAAGCAATCTTGGTGTGGCCGCCGATAACGCATGTGTGAGTGTTCAGCAGCCAGTGCCGTTTCGTCTCGTTCGCCCGCCGGTCGCTTCGCCGGTGGTGGTGGTGGCCGGTGCTGCGCCTGCCGCGTTGCCCGGGCGGTCGCTGCTGGTGGGGACGGAGCGGACGCTGCGTGAACTGCGTCACACGCTGGAGCTGGCGGACCCTTCGCCGCTGATCGTGGGCAGCATCACGTTGGAGCCGGGCGTGTCGGTCGATTGGCCGGCGGTCGTGCGTGAGCACGAGGCGTCGTGCGTGCTGGTGTGCCTGCCGTCGGCGGTGTCTGCCTGGGGCCGGGAGATCGCGGCTTCGCTTGAACACACCGGCGCTGTGGTGCGTCACCTGCCGACGCTGTCGGACCAGCTCGCCGGCCGTGCATCCGCGCTCCGCAGCCAGTTGGAGGTCGACCCCGCGGCGCTCATCGACCGCGTCGCCCGGCCTGCGGACCCCGCGTCGCTTCGCCACCTGCTCACCGGCGAGCGTGTGCTCATCACCGGCGCGGGCGGGTCGATCGGCTCTGAACTTGCTCGCATCGTGGCGGGCTACAACCCCGCGCAGCTCATCCTCGTCGAGCGTGGCGAGAACGCGCTCTTCGAGGTCCACCGCCGGCTCAAGGCCGAGCACCCCGCGCTCCAGATCCACGCCGTGTTGCACGATGTCACCGCCGCGCAGCGGACGCTCGACCTGCTCGCCCAGCACCGCCCCGATGTCGTGCTGCACGCCGCGGCCCACAAGCACGTGGGCGTCATGGAGGACCACCCCGCCGACGCGGTCGAGAACAACTTCTACGGCACGCGGAGCATCGCCGACGCCGCCGACCGAGCAGGCACCAAGCGCTTCGTCATGATCTCCACCGACAAGGCCGTCAACCCCTCGTCGATCATGGGCGCGACCAAGCGCCTCGCCGAGCTGTACATCCAGTCGCTGAATCAGCTCAGCCGGACGCGCTACTGCATGGTCCGCTTCGGCAACGTGCTCGGCTCGGCCTGCTCGGTCCTGCCCATCTGGAGCGACCAGCTCCGCCACGGCGGGCCGCTCACCGTGACCGACCCGCGCATGACGCGGTACTTCATGACGATCCCCGAGGCCGCCGACCTGGTGCTGCAAGCAGCCGCCTTCGAGCCCCCCTCTCCAACCCATCTCACCCACGCCGACGCTGAGCGCCGCGAAGCGTCTGGGGATCTCACACAACCCACCGCCCCCGCCGAGGTCTTCCTTCTCGACATGGGCAAGCCCCAGCGGATCCTCGATTTGGCCGAGCGTTTCATCCGGGCGCACGGCCTCGAGCCGCACGCCGACATCCCGCTCCGCATCACCGGCGCCCGCCCCGGCGAGAAGCTCTTCGAAGAACTCGCTTACGACGGGGAAGACATGCTGCCCACGCCGCACCCCGCGATCCGCCGTTGGCGGACCACCCCCCCCACGCTGGCGTTCATGCAACAGACCCTCGCGACCTTCGACCGGCTGCGTGGCAAGTCCGACCAGCCCTGGCGCGACACCGCCCCGGACGCGGTCGTGCTGGCGATCCGCGCCGCGGTGCCGGAGATGGTGGAGAGCGCCGCGGGGTGAAGCAGGGGACTGGGGAGTGGGTGTTGGGGAGTGGGGGGAGGAGAGAACGCAGATGGGGGAACGCGGATGGCGGAACGCGGATGTTTGGCTTTCTGCCGACTTCCGACCGGCCACCAGCCACTGGTCACTGGTCACTTGCGATGCAGACCACTCCCCAACACCAACTCCCCACTCCCTCGTTTCATTTGCCCCCCGCGTGTCAGTCTCTACAATGCACCGCTCACGCCCGGCGGCGTAGCTCAGTTGGTAGAGCAGGGGATTCATAAGCCCCGGGTCACAGGTTCGAGTCCTGTCGCCGCCATTTGACAACGGAAGATTTTTGCTGGAGAGGTGGCCGAGCGGCTGAAGGCGACGGTTTGCTAAACCGTTAAGCGAGGTAAACTTGCTTCGGGGGTTCGAATCCCCCCCTCTCCGTTTTCTGTTTCGTGGGTGCATCCGCATTTGAGCACGCCCGTGTGACAAATCATGTCCGCCACGAGCCGCGACCGTGAGGGAGTGGTCCGGGGGTGCATTGGTTTCTTGCCGGAGCGCAGGCGTGGTCGAACCTCGCTTGCGTGCTTTGTCATCGCTGAACCGACGGACGGGACCGCTCCCTGACGGTCGAGGATCGTGGTTGCGGTTGGTGTCAATACGAGCCGCGACCGGGCGGTCGAGGATCGTCAGCTGCACATTGCTGGCGTCGAGGGTCAGGACGGTGGTGGCGGCCTTCCGGCGGGTCTCGCAGCAGGCGGCGGGGTCGTCCATCAGCCGGGCGAGCGCAACGACCGCGCGCCAGCGCAGCGACGCCAGCGCCAGGTCCAGCGTAGCCCGGTCGTGGGGTTCTTCGGTTGTGCGTGAGTGACCCATGCGCGCCTCCTACCTAAAGGAGCGCAAGGCCTGTTTTGTGCGCGCGTTTGTGTCGTGAAATGCAAGAACGCGTTGTTTGACAACGAAAAGATTTTTTCAGACGTGTGAAAAAGCGTGTTTGAGACGACACAAACGTGCCCACAAAACACGTCGCGTTGACCCCAGTAGCCGGAGGCCGACGGCCTCCGGGTGCGGCGACTTTCGCGTTGCAAACGCCTTTGCGGGTGCGAGGGTTCCATCACGTCCACCGCACCGGACGCTGTCAGCGTCCGGCTACTTGCGGTGAAGAACCACCACGTTTGGGCGGGTCAGGGGGTGAGTTCGGTGGCGGCGGGCGGGACGCCGTTTCGGCGGGTGAGGGTGACGATGACGGTGCGGGGCTCGGCGGTGATGCCGGCGGGGACGTTGAAGTAGACCGGCAGCGAGCGTTTACCCTCGGTGAGCGAGGTCTCGTCGACGAGTCGGATCTCGCCCCAGACGGGCAGGTCGGCGTCGTTGCTGCGGATGCGTTCGAGCAGGTCGGCGGGGCCGGCGAGGCGGACGTCGCTGAGGGTCTTGGCGTCGTTCTCGACCTCGACATCGAAGGCGAGCGTCGGCGGGGCGAGCACCCAGAGCGGGACGGCGGGCTTGATGTACGCGTCGTCCATCTTGGCGAGCGTGAACGACACCTCGGCCACGAGTGCATCGGGGGGCTGCAAGGTCCGGCCCACGAGGGCGTCGGGGACCTGGATGGGCAGCACGCGGACCTGTTGCTCGCCGGCGACGGCGGGGCGTTCGAGCAGCGACTCGCCCAGCGCCACGCGCGCAGAGAGCAGCGCCAGGCCGGGGGTGTTCTCAGGCACGCGGACGGTGATGCTGGCGGGCTC
>DAIOEG010000141.1:0-6904 GCA_036746415.1 Phycisphaera sp.
ACGGACTGCGTCGCGTGGTGCTGGCCGACTGGAACAGGCATACGTTCGCGGCCTGCCGAGCGGCGCGGCGCAACGGCCTGTCGGTGCTGGCGGTCGCGGACAACAGCCCGGAGTTCCGCAGCGACGGGCACACATATCGCCACGTCCCCGTCAAACCAGACAGCGAAACACTCACGGGGCAGGTCGATGGTGTGATCGTATGTGACCGCAACCCGATCACGGCTGCGGCGCGGGTGGAACAACTGCGCAAACGTTTCGCGGGCCCGGTGTTGACGCTGGCAGAGACGCTGGGTCACGATCGCGAGCTCGTGGCGGCCTAACGGGGCCTGCAAGTCAATCGAGTGTGCTTGGGTAGTGCAGTGTCTGGCCGGGGGTATTATCGTCGTTGACCAGAACGACAGTGGCGGCGTGTGCGTCGAGTGTGTCGGGGGCGTTGTCGAGCATCGCGTAGGAGATGATGATCACCTTGTGGCCGGGGGACACGAGTTTGGCGGCGGCTCCGTTGACTTCGATGGCCCCGCTGCCGGGCTTTCCTTTGATGATGTAGGTCTCGAAGCGGACGGCGTTGTCGAGGTCGAGGACCTGGACGTGCTCGTTGGGCCGCATGCCCGCGGCGCGGAGCAGGTCGGCATCGACGGTGATGGAGCCGACGTAGTCGGCGTCGCACCGTGTGATGGTGGCCCGGTGGAGCTTGGCGAGCATCATCCTGCGGAGCATGGGGGTCTCGATCGGGTGGAGTGGCGGGTCGGTGGGAAAGGGTAGCGTTGGTGGCGTGCGTGGCGTGGCGTGTGGGAAAAGCCCAGTTATACGCCCGCGTGGGCGGCGCTACCATCGGGCTGGGCGGGTCGCTATGCTATCGGGCCTTGGCGGCGTGCGAGTGCACGGGGCCTTAAATCATGGATGATGCAGGAGTTCTTGCGATGAAACGCTTTGTATTTGGAATCGTTCTGGCGGGCGTGTTCGGCGGATTGACAGCGTGCTCGGCCCCGCAGTTACCGGATGGTTACGCCTGGAACGTCGCACCGAAGACCGACAAGGCGTTTCGGCCCGAGCCGCGTGCGTCCTACCGCTACGGCTTCGACGTCAGCCGAATGGGCGAAAACACGCCAGCCGTTGCCCGTGAGCGTGGCGACGGCACGTACGACTTCGCCTCGGCCCTGCCCAAGCCCGACGCCCTCGCCCGCTACGACGGCGGAAACACTGCCCCCGCGCCGCTCTACGGCGATGTGACCGCGCAAGGCAACGCCCAGTTCAACCAAAGCGGCCAGTTCAACACCGCCTCGGCCGCCGCGTTCTCGCCCGCCGACACGCAGGTCCAGTTCAACCCCAACGCAGCACCCCTCGCAGCGCCCGCCTACACGCAGCCCGAGCCCGCGTTCGTGCCCGCTCCCACCGCTGTCAGCCGCACGCACACCGTTGTCAAAGGCGACAGCTACTGGAAGATCGCCAAGCAGTACTACGGCGACCCGATGCGCTTCAAAGACATCGAAGCCGCCAACCCCAACAAGAACCCCAACAAGCTCCAGCTCGGCGAAACGATCATCATCCCCGAGTGATCGGTGTAGACCGCCCGCTGATACGTTCATCCACGTTTTAAAGCCCGCGTCACCACGACGCGGGCTTTTTTGATGCGCCTGTGCCTACGCTCCGCCGTGGCAAAACAAAAAGCAACATCATTGAACCGCACGCTGGTCGTTGTCCTGGGCAATCAATTGTTCCCGTTTAAGTCCATCGAGTCGTACCGCGACTCGGCGTTTTTCATGGCCGAGGACGTGGGCCTGTGTACGTACGTCAAGCATCATCAGCAGAAGATCACGCTGTTCCTCTCGGCGATGCGCAGTTATGCCGACGCGCTGCGCAGCCACGGCTGCGATGTTACGTATCACACACTCGACGAAGCACCTGACGTGTCTTACGAGGCGAAGCTGGAGCGTTTCATCAAGTCGCACGGCCCGTTCACCGTGCTGGTGATGCACGAGGTCGAAGACAAGTTCTTCGAGCAGCGGATGGAGGCGTTTGCCGAGCGTCACAAGCTGCGGCTGAGCGTGTTGGACAGCCCGATGTTTGTGACCACGCGGGACCAGTTCGCGGAGTATCTGCAGGAGACCAAGGGCCGACCTTTCATGGCGCGGTTCTATGAGCGGCAGCGAAAACGCTTGGGCATCCTCATCGATCACGACGGCAAGCCGACGGGTGGCCGATGGAGTTTTGACGAGGACAACCGTCAGAAACTGCCCGCGCAGGTGCGCATCCCCGAGACCTCGTGGGCGAAGCCGACGCACCACGTGATCGACGTCAAAGCACTGGTTTCAAAGCGGTTCGCGGACCACCCCGGCACGTTGGAGAAGTTCTGGTTGCCCACGACGCGTGAGCAGGCGTTGGAGTGGTTGGTCGCTTTTTTGAAAGATCGTTTTGCGTTGTTTGGGCCGTATGAAGATGCGCTGAGCGACCGCGACCCCGTGCTGTTTCACTCGGTGCTGTCGCCGATGTTGAACCTGGGGCTGTTGACGCCTGGCGAGGTGTTGGAGCGTGCGCTGGCGTATGCGCGGCAACACGATGTGCCGATGAACTCGCTGGAGGGTTTCATCCGCCAGGTCATCGGCTGGCGCGAGTTTGTGCGTGGCATCTATCAGCACCACAGCGAGCAGCAGGACACCGCGAACCACTGGCAACACACCCGCACGCTCAAGCCCTGCTGGTACGACGGCACGACTGGCATGGACCCGCTCGATCACGCGATCCGCAAGGCACGCGACTACGGATGGACCCATCACATCGAGCGCCTGATGGTGCTGGCCAACCTCATGAACCTCTGCGAGGTCCACCCGGTGCATGCGCACCGGTGGTTCATGGAGATGTATGTCGATTCCAGTGACTGGGTCATGGGGCCCAACGTGTATGGCATGGGCCTCATGAGCGACGGCGGGGTGTTCGCCACCAAGCCCTACATCTGCGGCAGCAACTACATCCTCAAGATGGGCGGGTCACGCAAGGGCGACTGGTGCGACGCGATGGACGGCCTGTACTGGCGGTTCATCGACAAGCACCGCGTGTTCTTCAAGACCAACGCGCGCATGGGCACGGCCGTCGCCACCTTCGACAAGATGGACCCGCAGCGCAAGACGCGGATCCTCGACAGCGCAGCGGCGTTCATCGACCGCGTGACGCACTCGGCATGAACGGTCAGAAATGATTCAACACCGTGCGGTAGATTCATGTCATGAGAGTCCTCGTCACCGGCGCAACGGGGTATCTGGGCGGTCGGCTGATCCCGCGTCTGTTGCAGGCGGGGCATCAGGTGCGGGCGCTGGTGCGTGAGCAGGAGCCGATCGAGGGCCGGCGTTGGTTGCAGGACGTCGAGCTGGTGCGTGGCGACCTGCTCAAGCGTGAGACGCTGGACGTGGCGGTGCGTGGTGTGGACGCGGCTTACTACCTTGTGCATTCGATGTATGCGGGTGCGGATTACGCGGAGCGTGACCGGTTGGCGGTCGAGCACTATTGCGACGCGGTGCGCAGCGCGGGGGCGGACGGGCCCAGGCACACGGTGTATCTGGGCGGGTTGCAGCCGGTGGGCGAGGTGAAGAGTGCGCACCTGCGCAGCCGGGCGGAGGTGGGCACGTTGTTGTCAAAGCGTCTTGATGGCGCGGTCACGGAGTTCCGCGCCGGGCCGATCATCGGGTCGGGGTCCGCGAGCTTTGAGTTGGTGCGTTACCTGAGCGAGCGGTTGCCGGTGATGGTGACGCCGATGTGGGTGAACACGGTGGTGACGCCGGTGTCTGTGCGTGATGTGCTGGGGTATCTGGTGGAGTCGTTGGTGGTCGGGCCGTCCGGCGTGGTGGACATCGGCAGCGAGTCGGTGACGTTCAAGGACATGATGAAGGAGGTCGCGCATCAGCGTGGCCACCGGCGGTGGATCCTCACGACGTCGCTGGTGCCGTTGGGGTTAGCGGCGCGTTGGGTGTCTCTCGTGACGCCGATCCCGCTGTCGTTAGTGAAGCCGTTGTTGGCGGGGGTGCGTCAGGACCTGCGTGCGGACACGAGCAAGGCGCGGCGGCTTTTCCCGGGTGTGGAGCCGTTGGACTACCCGGCTTCGGTGGCGCGGGCGCTGCAACGCACCGAGCTTGGCGAGGTGGAGACGCGTTGGAGCGATAGCAGCCCGGACGTGGTGGGCACGAGCTACGACCACCGCGAAGGGATGGCGATGGACCAGCGCACGCTGGCGACTGCGGTGCCCCCGGAATACGTGTTCCGTGCGATCGCGTCGATCGGCGGCCAGCGCGGTTGGCACGTGTACGGCTGGGCGTGGAGCATGCGCGGCTGGATGGACAAGCTCGCGGGCGGGCCGGGGCTGCGTCGTGGTCGGCGGAGTCAGGACGAGCTGCTCGTGGGCGAGGCGGTGGACTGGTGGCGTGTCGAGCGGATCGAGCCGCCCGATGCGCAAGGTCGCAAGGGGCTGCTTCGGTTGCGTGCGGAGATGAAAGTGCCGGGCAAGGCGTGGCTGCAGTGGGAGGTCGCGGATCGCCGGGGCTGGACGCGCCTCGTGCAGACCGCGATGTTCGAGCCCGATGGCTTGCCGGGCACGCTGTACTGGTTTGCGATGTTGCCGATGCACGGCTTGATCTTCCCGGGCATGCTGCGGTCCCTTGAGCAGGAAGCCAAGAAACTCTGGGACGCCGAACGGCCTGCGTGATCTGGTTCGATGAGGCGTTTGGGCGCGGGTGGGCCTGCGGCTTTATGAGGGATGTGCGGGCTGGGTTTGTTACGCCGGGCGTTGCCTCACGAAACGCTCGGCGTTGGCTTATGAACGTGTCGGGGGGGGTCGATAGGTCCATGGGGACCCGGGCCGAGCGGTTCATGCCCGCGTCCCTGATACCGGAGAAAGACCTTGCCCAACGCGAACAAGAACACGAGCAGCAACCGCAACGCGCCCACGCCCAAGCCGCTGCGCATCGGCGAGATTCTCGTCGAGCACGGCGTGCTCACCGAGCAGCAGGCCTTCGAGGTTGTCCAGCAGCAGAAGCGTTGCAAGAAACCCTTCGGCATGCTTGCGGAACAGATGTTCGACGTCACGCTCGAAGCGGTCGAACAGGCGTGGGTCGATCAGTACCACCGCTTCACCGGCACGATCGACCTGGCGGACCAGCACTTCGACGAGCAGGCGCTGCGTACGCTCAACCGTCGGCAGGCATGGCAATTCGAGATGCTGCCGATCGGCTTCGACGGCAACAGCGGCGAGCTGCTGCTGGCGGCGAGCAAGCATCGACTCGCCCGGGCTGTCACCTTCGCAGCCAAGCAGATCGAATACCCCGTGTTCTTCAGGATCGCCGAGCGGTCCGAGCTGCGGTCGTTCCTGCGTCAACACTTCCCCATGCCCGAGATCAGCGAGCAGATCATCCAACTCGCCAAATGCGTGCAGCACGGCTGCCAGGGCGAAGCGGCGTAACCACAGGTGCGAGAGCCGACCGTCGCAGTCGCCAACGCCGCGATATTGTGGCGCGCATGAATGAAAAGCACCTGTATCAACACACACTCAGCAGCAAAGTGGTCTACGCCGGTCGCCTGATGACCGTGCACTACGACGACGTGACGCTCAGCGACGGCACGCCCGGCTGGCGCGAGTGGATCGAGCACCCTTCGGGAGTCATTGTGGTGCCCATGCTCGATGCGCACACGGTGGTCATGCTGCGTCAGTACCGCTACGCCCCGCGCAAGGTCTTTGATGAGCTGCCCGCGGGCCTGCTGGACAAGCCCGATGAGCCGGTGCCCGCTGCGGCTGCGCGTGAGCTTGCCGAGGAGACCGGATACACCGCGGAGCAGTACACCTTCCTCGGTCGGTATTACAGCCAGTCGGGCTTCTGCACCGACACCTGCCACATCTACCTCGCGCAAGGCCTGACGCCTGGTCCGCGCGAGCTGGAGCAACAGGAGCGCATCGATGTCGTGCCGGTCCCACTGAGCGAAGCGATCGCCAAACTGGCTGGCAGCGATGCAACGGTCGATGCGCGGACGTTGTTGGCGTTGATGCTTGCATCCCGTGCGCTCTAGCAGGCGTAGACTCCGCTTATGCAGACCGACGCGACTGAACCGCCAACATCACCCGCGAACGCGTCGATAGGGTTCAAAGCATCGGCCATCGGCCGGGACATCAAGCTGGCGCACAGCGTCTTCGCGTTGCCCTTTGCGCTGCTGGCGATGGTGTTGTCGGCTTACCACGTGCAGCGCCTGCCGAGTTGGGTGGAGCTGCTGCTCATCGTGGTGTGCATGGTGCTGGCGCGCACCGCAGCGATGTCGATCAACCGGTTTGCCGACGCGGCCATCGATGCACGCAACCCCAGGACTGCAAACCGTGCGGTGCCTGCGGGTCTGGTGTCGCGTCGAGACATGCTGGTGAGTGCGGTGGTGTGCGTGATTGGGTTTCTCTTGGCGGCGTCGGGGTTTTGGTGGCTGCGTGGCAATGCGCTGCCTGTGTTGTTCTCGCCGGTCGTGCTGGTGGTGCTGCTGGGTTACAGCTACACAAAGCGGTTCACGTGGTTATGTCACGCGGTGTTGGGTGTGGCGCTGGCGATGTCGCCGTTGGCGGCGTCACTGGCGATCGAGCCGGCGTATCTCTTGACGTGGTCGCCGTGGCTGTTGTCGCTGTTTGTGCTTGGATGGGTCGCGGGGTTTGACGTGCTGTATGCGCTTAACGATGTGGCGGTGGATGTGCGTGAGGGGTTGTCGTCATTGCCGGCGCGGTTTGGTGTGGGGCGAGCGTTGTGGGGCAGCCGGTTGTTGCACACGGCGTCGGCCGGGGCCTTGTTGCTGTTTGCGTTGGTCGAGCCGGGCGTGGGCTTGTGGTTTGCCGTTGCGGTGGGTGTTGTGCTCGCGCTCCTGGTGTTGGAGCACGCGCTGGTGTGGCGGGCCG
>DAIOEG010000142.1:0-6867 GCA_036746415.1 Phycisphaera sp.
GCTCGCGGACCTTGGCATCACGCCCGAGCTTGGTCATCGTTACGAAGAAACAGCTCGGACATGAATCGCCAAGACGCCAAAAGGGCCAAGGACCGCCAAGCGACACACCACTTGCAGTGCGTTTCAACGCTGCGGTTCAATGACTGATCGTAAAACCATACGCTGCACGCCGAGCCACCATGAAACTGCCCAGCCACCAAACGATTCACGAGATCCAAAGCGGACAGGACCAGCGTCGCGTCGCCCGCTTGGCGCGGCTGGGCCTGCGTGCCATCACGCCGGCCTACTGGGCGGGCCTGCGGTTCAATCAGGCGTCGCAGCGTCTGCGGCAACGCCGCGCGCCTCGGCCCGTTGTGTCCATCGGCAACCTCACCACCGGAGGCACCGGCAAGACGCCCATGGCCGTCGAACTGGTCCAACGCCTCCAACAGCTCGGCCACAAGCCAGCCGTGCTCCTGCGCGGCTACGGCATCGAGCACTACGAGTCCAAAGCAAACTCCGATGAGGTCGAAGTCCTCCGCAACCAGCTCGGCATCGCCGTCCCCGTCGAGCCACACCCCAACCGACGACGCGCCGCGCGACAAGTCCTCGATCGCAAACCCGACACCACCTGCTTCGTCCTCGACGACGGCTTCCAGCACCGACGACTCGCGCGCGACCTGGACCTCGTGCTCGTCGATGCCACCCGGCCCTTCGGCTTTGACCACCTCCTGCCACGCGGCCAACTCCGCGAACCCAAGCGCGCCCTGCGACGGGCCGATGCCGTCATCGTCACCCGAGCCAACCGCGTCAGCCCCGAGCAACGCGCGCAGCTCGACCAACAGATCGCCCGCTACCACGGCAAGCCACCCCTCGCGCACGCCGCCCACCGATGGGTCGGCACGATGCTCGCGGGACACCGATCTTCCATCGACACGCTCGCTGACAAGGTCGTCTTCGGCGTCAGCGGCATCGGCAACCCCGCCGACTTCGAGCAACAGCTCCACGACCACTGCGAGCGCGTCGTCGGCTGCCAACCCTTCGACGACCACCACCGCTACACCCGCGATGAAGTCCGGGGCATCATGCACACCGCCGTCGAACGCGGCGCGAATGCCGTCGTCACGACCGAGAAAGACTGGGTGAAATGGCGCAAATACGCCAGCAAAGTCAAGCTCCCGCTCCCGGTGTACCGCCCCATCGTCGCCATGACCCTCCTCGACGGCAGCGATGCGCTCAATACACTGCTGATGCAACGCCTCGCGCTGCCCGCACGTTAGAACCACCATGTCACACGCCGACCTCATCCATCTGCTTGATCGTTGGAAGCCCGCACGCATCGTCGTTGCAGGCGACTTCATGCTCGACCGTTACGCGTTTGGCAACGCGGATCGGCTGTCGCCCGATGCGCCCGTGCCCATCCTCGCGGTCGAACGCACCGAGTCCCGGCCGGGCGGCTCGGGCAACGTCGCGCTCGACCTCGCGGCTCTGCGATGCCGGGTCTCGTGCCTCGGCGTGGTGGGCGATGACGAGCCAGGCCAGACGCTCCGCGGCGTCCTGCGTGACCACCACATCGACACCACGGGGCTCATCACCGACACCGCACGGCCCACCACCGTCAAACACAACCTCATCGGCCTTGCGCAGCACCGGCACCCCCAGAAAATGTTCCGGCTCGACACCGAGTCCAAAGCACCCATCCACGAACCCATCGCACGGCAACTGCTCACACACGCCGCGACCCTCCTAGAAGACGCCGACGTGCTCTGCATCGAAGACTACGGCAAAGGTGTCCTCACCGACACGTTCACCCACGCGCTCATCGAGCTCGCGCGCACCAAACACGTCCCCGTGCTCGTGGACCCCGCGTCCATCAGCGACTACGGCAAGTACCGCGGGGCCGACGCCATCACACCCAACCGCACCGAGGCCATCAAAGCCACAGGCCTCAAAGAACCCGCCGACATGGCCGAGGCCCTGCACGCCCGCTACGGCATCCGCCACGTCGTGCTCACCCTCGACAAGCAGGGCGCGCTGCTCCGCCTCGACGACGGCACCACGCACACATTGCCCACGCGCGCTCGGCACGTGTACGACGTCACCGGCGCGGGCGATATGGTGCTGGCCATGCTCGCCGCCGCGCTGGGCAACGGCTCGACGTGGGTCCAGGCCGTCCAGCTCGCCAACGTCGCCGCGGGCCTCGAAGTCGAGAAGCCCGGCGTTGTGCCCATCCCCCTCGATGAGGTGCTCGTCGAAGTCCTCCGCGAGCACCACGCCGCGCTTGGCAAGGCCCGCGGCCTTGAACAACTCCTCCCCGAGCTTGCGGCACACCGCTCGCAAGGCGCGACCATCGCCTTCACCAACGGCTGCTTCGACATCCTCCACGCCGGCCACGTCTCGTACCTGCGTCAGGCCAAGCAGCACGCGGACCTGCTGGTTGTTGGCCTCAACAGCGACGCGAGCATCACCCGCCTCAAAGGCGCAGGCCGACCCGTCAACCCTCTCGCCGACCGCCTGCTCGTCTTAAGCGAGCTGCAGAGCATCGACTACCTCGTCGTCTTCGACGAAGACACGCCCACGCACCTCATCCAGGCCATCCAGCCCGAGACGCTCATCAAAGGCGGCGACTACACCAAAGACCGCGTCGTCGGCCACGAGATTGTCGAGCGCTACGGCGGCCAGATCGTGCTGATCGACTTGGTGCAGGGACGCAGCACCACCAACATCATCGAACGCCTCGCCGCGCCCGCCCGGCCGTAAAACCTCTTGGTGTTCCGCCTGCGGCGCGCTACATTCATTGCGTGACCGCCCACCGGCAACACGCCTTCACCCTCACCGAGCTGCTCGTCACGCTCACGGTCATCGCCCTGCTCATCGCGATCCTGCTGCCCGCGCTCGCAGGCGCACGCAGCGCGGCGCAGCTCACGCAATGCCTCTCCAACCTCCGGCAGCTGGGCATCGCACACGAGAGCTACCTCCACGACGGCGACGAGTGGTTCATCTACCGCATGCTGCCCGCCACCGAGTACCAATGGCGATACGTCGGCAGGAGCAACGTGCCCTACGGCGGCGGCTCGCAGCAACGCCCGCTCAACCCCTACCTTCAATACAGACTCAAAGGCGAGACACACGCGCCCCTCGCTCGATGCACCCGCGATCGGCCCATCCTCCCGCTCATCGCCGGCGGGTCGTCGCCTTCCAACAACCTGCCCATGGCCGAGTTCTTCGGCACCAGCTACCTCATGAGCATGTCGGTGCTCAACCACACGCCCGCCGTCCCGTCCCCCGTCAACCCGCTCACCTACCCGCCCGTCCGGCTCTCCCACGTCAGCGCACCGTTCGACCGCGTCATCCTCACCGGTGAGGCCCACTGGTTCTACATCGTGCGCGGCATCGACTGGGAAGCCGACGCACACAACCTCGGCGACGCCGCGCCCATCACCTTCCTTGATGGACACGCAGGCATCACACCCCTCGAACGCGGTCAAGCGCACACCGACCGTTACCTCTTCGGCATCAAGAATCCTACGTTCACCGCCCTTACATCGCCTTGAAGTCTCTTGCGTCAACGCAGCAGTAAGTCGCGCAGCGCCGACCGATAAGAAACCGTGCGCACCGGATGCTGACCGGGACAACCCCAAGCCCTCCGGACATCCTGCCGATACGTCTGACGTGACTGACCCCTTGAAAGAACCAGCGGGCTTGCGTGAGAAGTTGCTGCGAGACCCCACGCCGATGGGTCCTAAGCTCGGCGGCCTCGTCTGTGTGGCGCTCGTCGCTGGCGTTTGCATCGGCCTTGTGGAGGCGATGATCGGGTATCGGCTTTGGCCGATGTTGTTGCTGGGGCTTGCGGCGTCGGGTGTGTTGCTGTCGTTGTCGGAAGCGTGGGTGCTCGCGCCTTGGCGGGCGATGTGTCGTGTCCTTCCGGGCGTGATGCGTGACGAGGCGCGTCTGCCGCTGAGTGTGCTGCCGGTGGCTCGGACCGACGAGGTGGGCGAGGTCGCCCGTGCGATCCACGAGCTTGCGGCGGATCGTTTGAAGCAACGGCTTGAAGCTCACCAGCTCCGCCGGACGCTCGACCAGCGCGTGGCCGAGGCCACCGCGCGAGCGACCAGCGCGTTGCAACTCGAAGCAAACCGCGACGCGCTCACTGGAGCAGGGAACCGGCGGTTCCTTGGCAACGTGCTTCCCGCGCTTGTGAAGGCAGCGCACGACAGCGATACGGAGCTTCTGTGCCTGTCGCTCGACATGGACTACTTCAAGCAGGCCAACGATGCGCTGGGCCATGCGGTGGGCGACGAGTTGCTCAAGCTCGTGGCCGACCTGCTCAAGGGCTGCGTGCGTGAAGGCGATGTGGTGGTCCGTCTGGGCGGGGACGAGTTTGTTGTGCTGATGCCAAGCGCGGCGATCGAGCGTGGCGGCGAGCTGGCCGACTGCGTGCGGCGGTTGTTCAAGCAGCAGTCCAGTGTCCTCATGAAGGGCGTGACGATGAAGCCCAACCTCTCGGTGGGCGTCTCTGCGTTGTTCTTCGACAGCTGCACCGATGGCGAGGGCCTGCTTCGGATCGCGGACCAACGGCTGTACCGCTCCAAGCGCGCGGGACGAGGGATCACGACCACGCCCTTGTCGTTGGCGGCATGAGCTCAGCGAAAGTGCGTCGCGATGGCCATGACGTCGTAGAGCGCGTGTGTCGCCGCGACGATGCCGAAGCCCCGGCCCACATAAAGCACCGCGAAATACAGCCCCGCGATCATGTAGAACGCGAAGCGTGCCCACTCGAAGGGGTTGCTCTCCGAGAAGTGATACGCCGCAAACAAGAGCGAGCTGAGCACCACCGCAAGCACCGAGCCGATGCGGGCCGGCAGCGCGAGCAGGTCGCTGAACAACATGTCCAGCAGCGCGATCGCCACGAGTCGGAACAGCAGCTCTTCATAGATGCCCGCACCGATGGCGAAGACCATGCCCGCCTGCCAGGAGAACGCGCCCAGGCCGGTCTGGTTGATCGCTGTTGCCTGCGCCAGAACATTTGGAGCCGAGAGCATCCACGCCGCCACCGGTTGGCCTGCGAGCAGCGTGCCGAGCACGAACAACGGCAGGGCCCACAGCCAGCTCTCGATCCACATGCCCGCGTGCAGCTTGAACTCGGGCCGCCACGGGTCGCCGCGCGTGATGTGCATCGCCAGCAGCACCACCGTCACCAGGAGCCCCGGCAGGTAATACCCCGTCACGCCAAACAACTCGAAGAACCTCCCCAGCAACCGCTCCGCATAGATCGCCGGCAACCGTGCATCGCCCACCGGCGCATACGCCACCGTCCCGACCTCATAGATCAACAACAACGGCAGGAGAAAAATCAGCGACTGCAACGGCCAGTGCGTGCGATCGAAGTAAGACGTGACGCCGTAAGGACGGGCCTTGATCTTTGAGACTGGTGTCTTCACGGTCATCCATCAAGCCCCATTGATCAGACATCATCGCCAAGTCGCCAAGGTTGCCAAGGTGCGCCAAGTTCAGAAAGAGATCCTCTTGGCGGGCCTTGGCAACCTTGGCGTCTTGGCGTTTCATTCCGCTTTCAACTCAATACTGAATCACCGAGTGCACGTTCCCGTACTTGCCCAGCTTGGTTCGGCCGGGCAGGAACGTCAGCTCGATGGCGACCGTAGCGCCCACGAGGTCTGCGCCGAGTTCTTCCACGAGTTCGCAGCAGGCCTTGAGTGTCCCGCCGGTGGCGAGCAGGTCGTCGACCATGAGGACCTTCTGTCCCGGCGCGATGGCGTCGGCGTGGATCTCGAGCGTGTCCGTGCCGTATTCGAGGTCGTAGGAGCGTGACTTCACCGGCGCGGGCAGCTTGCCGGGCTTTCGGATGGGCACGAAGCCCGCCGAGAGCGACTGCGCGACCGCGATGCCGAAGATAAAGCCCCGCGACTCTGCGCCGCACACGAGCGTCACGCCCTTACCACGGAACGGCGAGGCCATCAGCTCCACCGTCATCGCCAGCCCCGCGGGGTCTTTCAAGAGCGGCGTGATGTCCTTAAAGCTGATGCCCGGCTTGGGGTAATCGTGGATGTCACGGATCAGGGATTTCAGATCGAGCATGGCTGTGTGTTCCGTGAGTCGTGAGTCGTGCCGCGTGCGTCGGGGCCGAGTCAAGGTGGATGCATGGTTGTACCATCCCTTCGCAAAGACAGTTGAGCCGTGACCCCTCCCGACTCACAAAACCCGACTCACCACTCACGACTCTTCACATGGACGCATTTCTCATTCAAGGTGGACGACCTTTGCGGGGCAACGTCCGCGTCAACGGCTCCAAGAACGCGGCGCTGCCGATCATGGCTGCGGCGCTGCTCACCGATCAGCCGGTGGTGCTGCACGATGTTCCGCAGCTGTCAGACATCCGCAACATGCAACGGCTGCTCGTGTCGCTGGGCATGTCCTGCACGTCGGATGCGGACGACCCGACGCGGACGATGACGCTGCACACGACCGACCGTAAGCAGACGACCGCCGCGTATGAGATCGTGCGCACGATGCGCGCGGGCATCTGCGTGCTGGGGCCGTTGCTGGCGGCGCGGGGCGTGGCCAAGGTGTCGATGCCCGGCGGGTGTTCCATCGGCGACCGGCCGGTGGATTTGCACCTGCGTGGGCTGCGTGCCCTAGGCGCGGACATCCGCCTGGACGCGGGCTACATCATCGCCGAGGCCCCGCGCTCCCGGGCCGGCGGGTCGAGCGCCAAGCGACGACTGCGCGGCGCACGCGTGTTCCTGGGCGGGCCCAACGGCTCGACGGTGCTGGGGACGGACAACGTGCTGTGCGCCGCCGTCCTTGCCGAGGGCACGAGCATCATCGAATCCGCCGCGTGCGAGCCCGAGGTCGAAGACCTCTGCCGGC
>DAIOEG010000143.1:0-6814 GCA_036746415.1 Phycisphaera sp.
GACGTGGCGAGCGTCGCTGCCGGGCTTGTGTCGGACGAAGACGACTTCGACAGCACCGGCTGTTTTCGCCTTGGTTTTTGCGAGTGAAGCGGGCAGCAGCATGAGCGACTTGATCCAGCAGCGCGTCCACCGGCAGTCGTCGACGCTGATCGCTGGCCCGGCGGTGGGCAGCGCTGTGCGATCGACGGGAGCAGCGGGGTAGGCGATCAGCGTGACGCTTGGCGTGAGCTTGTGGGCATCGGGGATGTAGAAGCTGCGCGGGCCGGCGTCGCCGCGCGTGACTTGCCAGTAGACGCGGGCGTCTTTCAGGCCGTTGCGTGACATGAGCTCTTCGGAAAGTGGCCCGAGCGCATCGCAATCGACGCTCGGAAGCTCGATGCCCGCGAGTGACCGCTTCATCCGTTCGATGTGCGGGAGCATGCCGAAGGCCTTGCCGGCGTCGTAGCGGACGACCTCGTACACGCCGTCGGCGAAGAGCACGCCGCGGTCTTCGATCGACCGCACCGCACGCGTGGATTCAATGAACTCGCCGTTGTGATAGACGATGGGCATGCGGGGAGAATACTTGCGCAGTGGCGAACAGGCGCGGGAGGGGAGGCAGGGGAGGTGCTTCGCTTCATCACGGAGGCACGGAGTGCACAGAGGGCACGGAGCGGTCGATCAAGAGTTGGATCGGCAGATCAAGCACCGCCTTGATCAAAGTCGACCTCACAGACCGGCGAGCAGACTCACCGGCTACACGTCAGACGATGCGATGCGACCACTTCTGCTCTGGGAACTCTGTGGCCTCTGTGCCTCTGTGGTGAAGCGAAGCGCCTCTGCGCGACCATCACGCTTGCAACACGTGTGCGCCGGTGGAGGCGTGGGTGAGGAAGCAGGTGGGGGGCTTGCCGGTTGCTTTGAGGTAGGCGTTGGCGATGGTGGCGGCGGCTTGCTCGGCGTGTGTTGTTTGGACGAGGGTGACGGTGCATCCGCCGAAGCCGCCTCCGGTCATGCGTGAGCCGATGACGCCGGGCTGTTGCATGGCCAGCTCGACGAGGGTGTCGAGTTCTGTCGTGCTGACTTCGTAGTCGTCGCGGAGTGAAGCATGGGACGCGAGCATGAGCCGGCCAACGGTGGTGTAGTCGCGCTTGTCGAGTGCGTCGGCACATAGCACCGGCCGGGCGTTTTCAGCAATCGCATGGCGGGCGCGTCGGTACGTCACCTCATCGAGTTGCGCCTTCACGCGTTCGAGCATGGGCAGGGTCGCGTCGCGCAGCAGCGAGACACCAAGCGTTTGTGCGGCTTTCTCGCAACTGCCTCTGCGGTCGGCATACTCGCCGCCGGAGAGCTCGTGCGGCGCGTTGCTGTTGATGACCAGCACGGAGACGGCCGGGTCGTCGAGGGGCACGTCGCGGGTCTCGTAGCTTCGGCAGTCGATGAGCAGCGCCTGGCCGGCCTTGCCCATCGCGCTGATGAACTGGTCCATGATGCCGCAGGGCGCTCCGCCGTATCGGTGCTCGGCCATCTGGCACAGCAGCGCCTTCTGCACCCCGCCGAAGGTGATGCCGCCGAACGCTTCGAGCACGGTGGCGGTGGCGAGCTCGATGGACGCGGAGGACGACAGGCCGCCGCCGGCGGGCACGGCCGAGTCGATGAGCAGGTCGAACCCGCCGGGCGTGTAGGAGAACGCGAGGACGCCGCGCAGGTAGCGTGACCAGTGCCCGGTATCGGGCAGCGTGATGGGCGCGTGCTTGATGGACGAGCCGTCGATATCGACGGGCAGCTCGACGATGTCGCCTGGGAACGCGGTGGATGCGAGGCGAGCCGTCTTTCGGCCGGCGGGCGCGGGCGTGAGCAGCGCGACGGTGTAGCGGTCGATGGCGAGCGGGAGGACGAACCCGCCGTTGTAGTCGGTGTGCTCGCCGATGAGGTTGACCCGGCCGGGCGCGGCGGCGGCGAGCGTGTGCTTGTGTTGGAAGGCCGATGCAAACGCGTCGGCAGCGCGGGCGAGCTGGGCGCGAAGGCCGACGGGGGGGAGCAGGGTCGCGTTGGGGGTGGTGTGCATGGGCGGGATGATATGGGGTGGGTGGGAGCAAAGGGCCTGAAGGCCCCCGAGCCCGGGGTGAGGGGGTGGGGTTTGTTATTGTGTGAGGTATGCGTTTTGATTTGATGGATCGCGTGTTGGAGCGTTCGCCACAGCGGGTGGTGGCGGTGAAGAACGTCAGCGCGGCGGAGGAGTATCTGGGCGACCATTTTCCGGGGTTCCCGATTTTGCCGGGGGTGATGATGCTCGAGACGCTCGTGCAGGCGGCGCGGGTGCTGGGGCGTGAGCTGGGAGTCGAGGGGACGCTCGTGCTGGCGGAGGCGCGGAAGGTGACTTACTCGGCGATGGTCCGGCCGGGCGAGTCGCTGGTGGTGGAGGTGTCGGTGCGCAAGCGTGAGGGCGACGCGATTGATTTCGAGGGCGTTGGCCGGGTGGGCGATCGTGAGGCGGTGAAGGGTCGGTTTCGTTTGCGGGTGCTGGGTGCGTGAAGGCGTTGGCTCCGCTACGCTGACGCAATGGATGGCGTGGCCCGGCGGTTCGCTGGGTCTTGCATTGAATTGTTCAAAAATTGCTTTTGATCTGGAGACGTGGTGATGACGTATGACGAGGTGCTTGGCAAGGTGAAGGACGTGATGGTCGATGCCTTGGGTGTGGACGAGGACGAGGTGTTGCCGAGCTCGACGCTGGGGCCGGACCTGGGCGCGGAGTCGATCGACTATCTGGACATCGTCTTCCGATTGGAGAAGGCGTTCAGCATCAAGATCGACCAGGCGGAGATGATGCCCAACGACGTGCTGAGCAACCCCGCGTACGTACAGGCCGGCAAGATCACCGACCAAGGCATCGCCGAGTTGAAGCAGAAGATGCCACACGCGGACCTGTCGCTGATCGAGTCGTCGCGCAAGGTGGACGACTTCGAGAAGGTGTTCACGGTGGACACGGTGGTGAAGTTTGTGCAGACGAAGATTTGAAGAAGAGGGCCCGAGGGGCCGGGGGCCAAGGGGCCGAGGTTCAGTCACTCCGAGTGTTGCTCTCCGCGTCATGCTGCGTGATCTCGCCTGTTGCAACGGCTTCTCTCATTGTCTTCCCCTTGGCCCCTCGACCCCTGACCCCTAGGCCCCTTTCCATGCGTTGGATCTGGCTCGACCGCATCGTGACTCTGGAGCGTGGCGTCCGCTGCGTGGCCATCCGCAACGTGACGGGCGCGGAAGAAGCGGTGTGGAGCAACGCGGAGGTGCTCGGGTGCGAGCCGTTCATGCCGCACTCGCTGATCATCGAGGGCTTTGCGCAGACCGCCGGCATCCTGGTCGGGCACGCCAACGACTTCAAAGAGAAGGTGATCCTCGCCAAGATCGGCAAGGCCGTGTTCGAGCCGGTGCTCGCGTCGCCGGGCACGACGCTGCGGTACGACGCGGTGATCGAACGCATCGATGCATCCGGCGCGTTGACGAGCGGGACGGTCACGCTCACCGACTCTGCCGACGGCTCGACGCGGGCCTTGGCGCAGATCGAGATGATGTTCAGCCACATCGATCAGAACATGCAGGGGCTTGACTTCCCGGAGGAAAACTTCGTCTTCACCGAGCAGTTCATGGGGCTGCTACGGCGGAGCGGGGTGTGAACGTGTCGTGCGTTGGAGGGGTCGGGCTGCAGAGTTGCAACCGCAGTTGGCGCGGATGACGCAGAGGCGCATGCGGTGCTGATCTTGGTATCACACCATGTCAAAATCACACGCACGGCGACTTCACACCTGCGGCACACTGCGGTGCTTCTCATCGCGTCGATGTGCTTTGATGACGCATGATCGAAAACTTGCGGTCGTGCGTTAAGATGTGGGTTCGATCGGCGGGGTTGGAGACTGTTGTATGGCTCTGGGGCGTGTGCATCGTCTGGTTCGGTTGTTGACGCTGCTGCAGGGCGGCGGGACGCAGAGTGCGCAGGACCTGATGCACGAGTTGTCGGTGAGTCGTCGGACGTTGTTTCGTGACTTGTCGATGCTCAAGGAGGCGGGGGTGCCCGTGTATCACGACGCGATCAGCGGGTACCGGATCCACCGCAGCTTCTACCTGCCGCCCATCAATCTGACGGTGACGGAGGTGGTGGGTTTGCTGGTACTGGCGAAGCTGGCGTCGGCGGAGCGTCACCGGCCGATGGCCGCCGCGGCGCTGTCTGCGGTGCGCAAGCTGGTGGGCAGCGTGCCCGAGCCGTTGCGTGAGGCGTGCGTGGACTTGACGCGTGGGTTGTCAGCCAGTGCCAACCGACCGCCAGCGGAGGCGGACGCAGAGACACGTTTTTACGGGGTGCTGCAGCGCTGCGTCGATGAGGGCCGGGCTTGCCGGGTGGAGTACCGGGCTCCGCTGGAGGCCGAGCCGTTGGTGTGCGAGCTGGAGCCGTACGCGCTGCACTTTGAGAACCAGGCGTGGTACGTGTTTGGCTGGACCGATGTGCACGACGAGGTGCGGGTGTTGAAGGTGTTACGGCTGGTGTCAGTGGAGACGACGGATCGGCGGTTCGACAAGCGCGACGCGGAGAAGGTGGTGCGTGACAAGCTCGGGTCGGCTTGGCGGCTGATCCCCGAGGGCAAGGTGTCAAAGGTCGAGCTGTTGTTCGAGCCCAAGGTCGCGCAAAACGTGGCCGAGGTGCGCTGGCACGCGTCGCAGCAGACACGCTTAAGAGACGACGGCCGACTGGAGATGCGGCTGCGCGTCGATGGGCTGTCCGAACTGGCGTGGTGGGTCTGCGGGTATGCCGATCAGGTGCGCATCATCGAGCCCGCTGCGCTGCGCGAACGTGTGAAGTTGATGCACCGCCGGGCGGTTGAGATGATGAACGTGGGATGAAGTTGTCCCGATTCAAAGTCAGCGCATCGCTTATTTGCATTCTTGCGAAATTGGTCTATAGTTCCTCCTCTTCAAGGGTGATCCGAAGCAGTCCGGGACAGTCGTCAAGCGGTGTTGCAATTGCAATCCGATGGGCGGGCTGATGGTGTGCCTCGGTTTCGGATCACCCCCCGCCGACGAGGTTGCCAAAGGCCCGCCCACTTTTTTTAAGGTCACCGGCTGGCCGTCAACCTCTCAACAACGCACTCCCAGGTTTTTGAACCGCGTTGCAAAACGTGAAGTTCATGATTGCGGCGGGTAGCACATCGGGCCCCAGTCTTCATCGCAGCCGTGGTCGATCCAGACGCCGATGACCACGGGCATGAGGTCGTCCATGAATGCCGAGCATCGTCGGAGGCAGCCGCGGTTGAGCGTCCCGCCCCAGGTGGCCGCGCCGTGGAGCAGCTGGCATCGCAAGAGGTAGACGCGTTCGAGTGTTTCTTCGAGCAGCCGGGGGTAGCGTTTTTCAAAGTACCAGGTGGGCGCATCACGCCGGTCGTTGGTTTGTCGCAGGGCCCGCTCGACCGACGGGTCGCGCCAGAAGAACGTTGCGAGGTACGCATCGTCGAGGATCGCGAGCACGAGCTTGCGGTCTTTTTCCAGGAGTGCCGGGATGGTGTGATCTGCATCGAGATTGCGGATGCGGTCGAGGAACGACCGCCACGCGCCGCGGTCGCCGCAGGGTTCTCGCCGTGCAGGGTCCCACTGGCCGTAGAGCGCGTTGAGGGCGACCCACTGCGCGAGCAGCCGTGTGTCCGCGTCGTCCTCCGTCACCGACTGCTCTGCAAGCTGCAGCCAGCTGCATGCGCGGTGGAACCGCACGTTGGTCGGGTGGTCGTTTCGCTGCGCCGCGAGCCGCTCCTTGGCCGGTTTCCATCGACGACGCAGCACTCTCACAACCGATTCGCTGGTTTCCATCGCGCTCCCGTGGTCGGGCCACCACACCCGACCACACGCTATCACAACACGCACTCGCCGCCTCACTCACTCCACCACGCGCAGCGCGACATTGCCCGCCGCCGCGCCGCCCATCCCATCGGTGACGACGACGTACAACCGATACGCACCCGCCATGCGCGGGGCCGTCACGGTCACAACCCCCGAGTCCCGCAACACCACCGCGCCCTCCAACGCCGGCGGGGCAGCCGGCTCGTGGTCGCCCCACGTCGCGGGGTCCGCACGCTCAGCGCGCAGCTCCCACCGATACGACAACGCATCGTTGTCCACATCGAACGCCAGCGCCCGTGCCTCAAACACCTCGCCGGGCTTCAAGCCGTTTACCTGCGCATCCGTCAGCACACCCTCCAACATCGGCACCAGATTCGCCGGCCAGCGCCCCGACCACAACGCCGTCACCGCGTCCACCGTGCCCAGCCGTTCACCACTGGACACAAACGCCGAGTGCCAGCCGGCCGTCTCCTTCTCCTGCCCGCCCCAGTAAAACCAGTACGACCCCAGGCACACGTCCGCGTGCCCATCCACCACCGCGCGGTAGCTCTCCAGCACCGACCTCGCCCGCTGCGTCGAGGTCTGCTCGATCGCCACGCCCCAAGGCGTCTTGGCCAGCTCAAACGCGTTGTGCGCGCCATACTCCGTCAGCACCATCGGCCGACCAAGCCCCGCCAACCGCACCCGCCGACCCAGCGACGCCGCCCCGCCGTAACTGTTGATGCCCCACACCTGCACATCCGGGCACAGCTCTTTCATGTGCCAGACCTTCTCGCCCGCCGGGTCGCCGATCTCCGCGACCACGCACATTGTGGGGTGATTGGGGTCTTCTAGCTGGACCATGCGGGCCACCTCGTTGACCGCTTGCCACATCGCGCGGTCCTTCCCACCGGACGCGAGTTCCATCTCGTTGCCAACGCCCCAGAAAAGTAACGCCGGGTGGTCTTTGAAACGCCGGACC